>NZ_JASPJI010000012.1:0-84228 GCF_030232285.1 Corynebacterium sp. MSK047
TGCTTATATCCGCCCGATTTACCCAGCCTAATCAGCAGTAATGCTGAAAGTCAGACACACTTTTTGCTACTTAACCCGTTTTTCACCGTTTTTTTGGGGGTAAGTCGTTGGGTAGCCGTTGGGTCTGACGAACTCGCGCACTGCACAACCGGGCATTAAAGGGGCGGTCATCAGAAATGCAGTGTGAGGCGCTGCTCGATTAGTCGGCCTGAAGGTACTTAGCTTGAGGGGGTGCTGGGTTGATTCCGGTCGATTCGCCTCAGCTCATGTACGCGCTGCTGGCTTTCGGTTTCACATATCGATGAGTTATTCACTTATGGATACGCTGGAGCGCATCGATAGGTGAATCATGCATCGATAGGTGAGCGCAGCGCTAGAAAATAGCTGGCAGACGGGCCTGGTCAGTCCACGGTGGGGTCGCAACAGTAGAGGGCGGGAGAAAACTTTTCCTGTCCCCGCCCTCTATAAAGAACTCTACGAAGCCCTGGCCTTCGATTTCTTCAGCATGATCATCGGCGGAATCAACAGGGCTAGCCCACCGATAAGCGCGACTCCACCGAATAGCCACACCAGTCCGGCGTATTGAACAGTGGGGCGAAAATTATCACGCCGAGTAGCGCGAAGAATCCCCACTGCGCCAGGTACATGCCTACGGAATAGGACCACATCGTTCGCGCGCGCTGGCGCACCTTGGCATCGAAATCCATTGTGAATGGCAGGGCACCGAAGACTGCCGCGATGAGAATGGTCGCGTAGTCGCCGAAATGCTCGCTGAACTGGATTATTCCCAAAGCGTTGGGGCCTAGCAGCAAGCCGAGCAAGCCCGCAGTAATCGGTGCGGGGATGAGAAGCTTTTGGAACCAGGGGATGAACCGTCGCATCAAAAAACCACCTACCCAGTTCATTCTGGGAGGTGGTTTTGGTTGAGGTCAGACGGTTTTACTGTCGCCCATTCCTAATGCGCGACCAAGCCGCCGCGATAACCACGCCAGCGCATGCGATGGCGAGGTAGGCCCACACGTGATCACCGCTGGTCTGAATGGTCTTTGGCGGAGCAGGAGTGTTCTCCGCAGTCAGCACACTTTCTGTGTCACGGCCGGAGGTGATGTCATCGATCCAGTCAGCAGTGCCAGCGAGGGTGGTGATAGCCGCGCTGGGGGAGGGCAGGTCAGGGTCGCCATTGGAGGTTCCGGCGGTAGCGAGACCAGCGAGCTTTCCGTCGACGAAGAATGGGCCGCCGGAGTCGCCTCCCTGCATACCCGCGCCAGAAACGGAATGTGCGTCCAGGATGGCGCTTTGAATCATTGGCATCATGGCAGCGTCGGCTGGGATACTTTCTGTCCCTGCCGGGATCGACTCGGTTTTGGAGTCATCTGGCATGGCAGCTCCTGGCTGCATCTCCATTGATTCCATAGCGTCACCCGGAACAGCGCCGCCCGGAATAGCCTCACCCGGAACAGCTTCGCCTGGAGTAGCGTCACCCGGAACAGCACCACCAGGCGCAGCCTCACCTGGAGTTCCTTCAGTCGGCCCGCCGCCCAGCAGCTCATTGACGACCATCTTGGTCATCGGAAGCTGCCCGGATCGTGCCATGGACGAGCTGCTGCTCCAGCCGTAGAGAGTTCCCGTCTGTCCAGGTGTGGGGATATCGCGGGAGACCTTCGCCGGGGTTGCGTCGGTGACCTTTTGGGTCAGGTGAAGCAATCCCGCATCAGACATTGGAGAAAGCGCCCAAGAATCGGCATCGTAGACCTTCCCGCCGATCCGGGCCTGGGTCCCTTCGTTGTTCACAGACTCCAGGCAGTGGCGTGCGGTGAGCACCCACTGATCGGCAACCAGCGTGCCGGTGCAGTCACCGAAATTACCGATTTTGCCAATCTTCAGCGCGGCCACAGAACTGCTTTCAGCATTGGCGGGCGCGGGTTCGCCGTTTTCCAATGCAATAGCTGGAGTCGCAGATAGAAGCAGGGTGCTGCTAACAATTGCTGCGATGGAAAAAGATGTTTTCTTCACGGTTATTTCCCTTTCCCAGAAGGAACAATGGCCTTGATTGCGGTGGCAACGAGTTTTTCGGCAGGGCCCTGTCCGACAAATTTCTTCCAGAGGCTAGCGATGACGAGGAAGAATACGATGAAACCTGCTGCAGACAATGTGGAATGCAATGCAACATTCTGCTGCCAATAAAATGCGGTGAGAACGTGCAGGATGTAGATGGTCAGCGACATTGTTCCCATAGCCGCGAATGGGTAAACCACAGCTGGGAAGCGATCGCCTACGAAAAGGCACAAGTGCAGCACAATGGCGGCAACTGCGACGGAGAGAATGATTTCTCCGAAGACGCCAGTGTGTCCGGTAAAACGGAGCCAGCCAGCAATCTCGGGATCAAATCGGAAGTACATGCCGACGGCCGTGATGACAGCACTGACAGCGGTGACAATCCAGCTCAACCGAGCATTAGCGCTGGTCTCGGAGGTGGAAGTGTCTTGCAGGCGACTGCGTAGGTAGACGTCGTAAAGCAGCATGCCGCCGATGAAATATGCGATCCACGCGAGTAGTGGATAGATCTGCGGCAGCGTCATAGGCGCGTACTTGATTGTGGCGGCGATGGTTGCGGCGATGAAGAAGCCGACTCGCCACCAGGTTCCGAGCGCTGGCATCCAGGAAACCAGCATCATGACCAGGCCCATGATGACGAGGACCACCTGAATTTCTCCACCCACCGGCAATAGCGCCAGGCCGATGAGAATGATCAGGGCACCGCGAGTGATCAGGCGCAAGAAGGTAGTGCTGCTGTAATTGCGGCCGATAATCATCATTGTGGCGCCGGCGATAATGGCGAACAGTGATGAGGGTAGGCCAGAGAGCACAACCTTTGTGCTCCAAAGTAGTGAGGCCATATGGACAATGATCATGCCGATGATGGCGAGTGAGCGCGCTATATCGAGCCCCACAATTCGGGTAGGTTTATTCACCCCGGATTTCTCCTTTACTACAACTTATAGGGAGGTGCTCTTTGGTAAAAAGCACTCTCTACAAACGGCGTATTGAAAACGACTTTCTAGTTGTAGCAACCGAACCTGACAATACATTAAGTGATTATGTGTAAATCATAGTGGTTCGTCTGTGTTTTTACTGGGAAACTAGCGCGCTCAAAAAGCTAAGAGGCAGGCGTAGCCTGGTGGCATGACATCGATGCTGACGAGCTTCACCTGGGCTGAGGTGCCAGGCGTCTTCCTCGCGTACCTAGTAATCATTGCCATCCCCACTGCCCTCGCATGGGTGGGCGCCGCGTGGTTGGCCAAAAAATACGGCGAGCGTATCGCATTTGGGCACACGATTTTCGTCTTTGTCGCAGCATTCCTAATCTGCTTTTGTACGCTCGCGTGGACACTTGAGGGCGAATACGACTACTCGCCGTGGCAGGTTTTCTGCAGCGGCTTTGCGATGGTCATCCTCACTGCCTCTGCCATGATGCGAGTGCCCGCCCCAACTCTGAACCTGCTGCCCACCTGGTGGGCTGCCGTCGCCGGCTACGCCCTGTGCTGGAGCATCATTGCCGGCACCGACGACACCACCGGGCTCTGGGCAGTCGGCCTGATGTTCCTGCTCCTCGGTCTCATCGCAGGCGTCGGCGCAGTCGTGTGGCTTACGCTGGCGAAAAGGCGGCTTTTGTTGGATTCTGCCGCTTAGGGATTCTTAGTGTAACGGAGTTCGACAGCTAACTCGTCGATACGGCGCTCGAGGTCATCGCGAATCAGGTCCATGCGTTCTTTTCCGTCGATGCCTCGTTTTGAGGGCTCGTCAGTAAGCCAACGCTCGAGTGAGCCTTGAGCGTCCGAGGGGAGCTCTACATGAGCGGCATCGCCGATGATGACAACATGATCTGCAGTCCGGAGAATCGTGGGGGCAATGGGCTTTGGTGATGCACTGTCCATAGAGGCGCCGATATCTGCAACTGATTTGGCTGCAAGCGCATTGGTAGTAGTTTTGGGGTTCGTTCCTGCTGAAAGGGCGATGAACTGCGTGGCATATTTTGCACGCGCAATGGCCTCGGCCATCTGGGATTTACCGGCATTTGCCACGCAGATGAAAAGTACCTTCGGGATTTCCTTCATTTCAGAATCCTTTTTCTATAGTTTGTCCGGTACGGAAAGGTCATTAGGGAAAAGGCGCGGCCCGAGCCAGCGGGTGACGTAGACAAGTGCAACGAGTACGGGTACTTCAATAAGTGGTCCAATCGTTCCCGCAAGTGCTTGCTGGGACAATGGGCCGAAGGTGCCAATCGCAACCGCAATTGCCAACTCGAAGTTATTTCCGGCGGCCGTAAAGGCAATCGATGCGGAGGTTGCGTAGTTCATGCCCGCGGCCTTGGCCGAAGTGAGAGCGATCGCGAACATGGCGAGGAAGTAGATCACTAGTGGTAGTGCCACTTTCGCAACGGTCCAGGGATTCTCAAGAATCTGCTGTGACTGAAGCGCAAAGAGCAACACGATTGTGTATAGAAGGCCGGCAAGTGCCAATGGTGAGATTTTGGGCAAGTACTCATTTTCATACCAGTCGCGACCACGGGTGCGTTCACCAATTATGCGTGATGCCGCGCCAGCCAGAAGCGGAATACCGAGGAATACCACTACAGATAGTGCGATTGCCCAAAAAGAAAAGGTGGCGGAAGTGGTTTCCAGTCCCAACCAGGAGGGCAGAATCTGCAGGTAGAACCACCCTAGAGCGCCGAACATGAAAATTTGAAATAGCGAGTTGACGGCCACCAATACGGCAGCGACTTCAGTATCGCCGCAAGATAGGTCGTTCCAGACCAAAACCATTGCAATGCAGCGGGCGAGACCGACGATGATCACGCCAGTGCGCAGTTCTGGACTATCACTGAGGAATATCCAGGCAAGGGTGAACATCAGTGCGGGGCCGAGAATCCAATTGAGGAAGACTGTGATGCCCATCAGCTTCCTTGATGTCAAAATTTTGCCCGTTTTGTCGTATCGAACCTTTGCGAGCGGTGGGTACATCATGACCAGCAATCCGATGGCGATTGGTACGGAAATTGTCGTAATTTTTGCCTCTGCCAGCCAGTTCACAAGTGACGGTGCAATTTTGCCCAGAATGAGGCCAATTGCCATTGCAGCTGCAATCCATAGCGGCAAGAAGCGGTCTAGGAAGCTGAGTGACTTTGTAGTCTGTGTCATAGTTTCCGGTGTAATCAATATATCGATGATTGTCAATATGTTTAGAGGGGAGGCCGTGTAGCCTCAACGGGTATGGACGAAATCTCAGAATGCTGTGCACTTGGCGGTCGGCCTCTCGACGCGGCGGAAGCGCAGGCTGCGGCAACGCTCTTCAAAGCGCTGGCGCAACCGGCGCGCCTGCAAATTTTGTCTCAGCTCGCTGCCGCTGGCTGTAGTCCGATGACCGTAGGGGAGCTGGCCGCTGTTTCTGGGCTTAGTCAGCCGACGGTGTCGCATCATTTAAAGACCATGGCGGATGCCGGGCTGCTAACTAGGTCTAAGAGTGGACGGGTGGTAACCCATGAGGTACGCCCTGAGGTATTTGCTGAGCTGCGACGTATCCTGGATATCGGTCACGCGGACGGGAGATAGTGAGCCGCTCGTCGCAAATTGCGATAGGTTGGAAAACCCTGTTTACCCGCCCAGGCGCTTGACGACGGCGTCGTGAAGCACCCCATTCGTCGCAACTGCGTCCCCGCCGTGCGGCCCGTCGACTCCCGCTAGGGAAGTGAAGTGGCCGCCAGCTTCCTCCACCAGGATCGCAAGCGCTGCCAGGTCCCACAGGGAAACCTCCGGCTCTGCGGCGACATCGACCGCACCCTCGGCTACCAGGCAGTAGGAGAAGAAGTCGCCATAGCCACGCAGGCGCCAGGCGTCATCGGTGAGACCGATGAAGTTATCGCGCAGGTCGCGCTCGGCCCAGCCGGTGAGCGAAGAGTTGGAAATTGAGCAGTCCGCGATGTCTGCCACCTTCGAGACCTCAATGCGGCGCTGAGCGGCTTCCCGGCCGCCGACGTGGGTGCGCTTGAATGCGCCGTTGCCCTTGGATGCCCACCAGCGACGGCCCAGTGCTGGGGCAGAGACTACGCCGACAACCGGCTTGCCGTCCTCCAGCAGGGCAATCAAGGTGGCCCAGACCGGGACATTGCGCACGAAGTTCTTAGTGCCGTCGATGGGGTCGATGACCCACTGGCGTCCCTCAAACACAGCTTCGCCACCGAATTCTTCGCCGAGAACTTCATCGCTCGGGCGCTTGTCCGACAGAATCTCGCGGAGCAGTTTTTCGCACGCGATATCGGCATCGGAGACCGGTGTCAGGTCGGGCTTGGACTCGACGATTAGATTGGCCGCCTCGAAGCGGGACATCGTGAGCTCGTCGGCTGCGTCGGCAAGCGAGAGTGCGAGGGCGAGATCTTCGGAGTAAGAGGTGGTCATGGCCGAAATTCTAGCGCAGAACCTCACGTAACTCTGCGACCTGGCCACTCGAGCCCGCGAGCTTCCAGCGCCCCACCGACGTGCATTCGCCGCCTGCGCCCGAGATAAGCGCATACCCAGGCAGCCAGTCCCAGGCTGCGACGTCGCGCTGGAACCACGCGCCGATGCGGCCGTCGGCCACGCCTGCCATATCTACCGACGCCGAGCCCAGCATGCGCCAGGTAGCGCTGCGGGACACCGCATCCAACCAGGACTTTGTGGCGGTGACCTCGGATTCCTCGCTCGAGCTCACCACCGTGGTGTGGAGGTAGGTCGCTGCGCAGACTTCCGAGAGGGGGCGGTCAGTGACCCGGAGGTCATCAACAGTGCCATCGAGGTTGATGCGAGTGGTCGGGAGATTGGGGCCACCAATCCAGCTCTCGCCCGTTGCCGGACGGTGCACCGCGCCGAGGACGACCTCATCCGGATTGTTCGCATCGCCCATAACCAGCGCCAATGCGCTGCACCAGTAGTCCGAACCAGTGGTGAAGTTGTAGGTGCCATCGACAGGATCGATCACCCACGTGCGACCAGACTGGGACTCCTTCGCTGACCCTTCCTCGCCAAGAATGCCGTCCTCCGGGCGGAGCGCGGCCAAAGCCTCGACGACGAATTTCTCCGCTGCGCGGTCGGCCGCGGTGACGACGTCGGAAATCGATGTCTTGTACTCCGTGACCAGGCCTTCGTCGCGCATACGAGCGGCAATGGTAGCGGCACGCTTCACGATGGCAACCGCAACACTGGTATCCGATGCCACAATCGACTCGGATACTTGGGAGAGGAAGAGTTCTAGGTCTTGACTGGAATCTTGGCTGGCGGTGGATTCAGACATACGTCCTATTGTGCACCGAAACAGGCGGTATAGCTAAGGTAGTACCCGTGAACCCGGATCTGAATGCTGACCTCAAAGAACTCGACGCGACGCTGACCACCATTGAGAAGGTGGTTGATGTCGACGAGCTTTCCGACCGGATCAGGGAGTTGGAAGCCCAGGCCGCCGACCCGTCGCTGTGGGATGACCCCGACCACGCGCAGCAGGTCACCAGCGCACTGTCACAGGCGCAGGCGAAGAAGAAAAAGATCGACTCGCTGCGCGGGCGCCTCGACGATCTCTCCGTGATGTACGAACTCGCGGAAGAGGAGGGCGACCCCGACGCCGTCGAGATGGCCGACGCCGAACGCGCTGAGCTTCGTGCGGACATCGAATCTCTCGAGGTCACCACCATGCTTTCGGGGCCTTACGACGAGCGTGAGGCGGTCATCAACATCCGCTCCGGTGCCGGTGGCGTGGATGCCGCTGACTGGGCCGAGATGCTCATGCGCATGTACCTGCGCTGGGCCGACAAGCATGGGCATAAGGTCGAGGTTTACGACACGTCCTACGCTGAAGAGGCCGGCATCAAGTCCGCTACTTTCGTCGTCCATGGCGAGTACATGTACGGCACCCTCTCGGTCGAGCAGGGTGCGCACCGTCTGGTTCGTATTAGTCCTTTCGACAACCAGGGGCGCCGCCAGACTTCCTTCGCTGAGGTCGAGGTGCTGCCAGTTGTGGAGGAAACGGATCACATCGACATCCCCGAGTCAGATTTGCGTATCGACGTCTACCGCTCCTCCGGCCCAGGTGGGCAGTCGGTGAACACCACGGACTCCGCGGTCCGACTTACGCACGTCCCAACCGGCATCGTGGTGACCTGTCAGAACGAGAAGTCGCAGCACCAGAACAAGGCATCTGCCATGCGTGTTCTGCAGGCGAAGTTGCTGGAGAAGAAGCGCCAGGAAGAGCGCGCGGAGCTGGACGCTCTCGGCGCAGGCGGCAATGCCTCGTGGGGTAACCAGATGCGCTCCTATGTGCTGCACCCGTACCAGATGGTGAAGGATCTGCGTACCGAATACGAAGTCAACAACCCACAGTCGGTCCTCGACGGTGACCTCGACGGTTTCATTGAGGCCGGTATTCGCTGGCGCATGGCTCAGCAGTCCGAAGGGGAGCAGCGCTAGAACGGCGGTTCGTCTTCGGGTGCTTCCGGTGTCTCGGGAGTTTCCGGTGCTTCCGGTGTGGTGGGCTCGTCGGCTTCTGATTTTCTCTCGTTTTTGTTCATTCCCAGTTCTTCGCGAGCCTGATTTGTCAGCTCCTGTGATTCGCGGAGGTTTTCCAACCTCTGCTCGTTGTACTCCTTGAGCGTCTGTGCTTTCTTTGTCTTGCGCAGATCGAAGGAGTAGCGACCGTGGCCGGAGAGCGGCCCTGATTCTGTGCTGATTAGGGCAGCTTTTTCAGCGCTCTGATCAGTGGCGGAGGTCCAGTACTCCACGCCGTCGATATCGCGCACGACATTCCAAAGACCGGCCGTTTTTAGATTGTGGTGGCGACGGCATAGGCAATGGAGGTTGGGCGTCTCGGTTTGGCCACCTTCGTCGGGATTCTCGTGGTTATACGGCTGAATGTGGTCGATGTCGCACTTCGTCGCATCGACATCACATCCGGGAAAGCGACAGGTGCCGTCTCTACCTTGGATGTAAGTACGCTGTCGCTCTGTTGGCGAGTACTTTTCCGTTTTCTCGTCCGCTAGTAGCCGGATGCTAGTGACCCGATCGAGCCAGGATTCAGTGGCGATTTTGTTGATCCACCCCAGGCCACCGATCCAGGCTTCCTGGGGCTTGTCTTGGGTTAGTGGGCAGTACAGATTCAGTGTGGCGGTGACCTGGGCAGTCCCGTGCAGAAGATGTGAAAAGGCCTCGACAAAGTCGCAGTCCTGATCAGCGGTGATTTCTTCCAAGACCTTCTGAAACTCAATTGCCCGCTCAGGCATTAGTTCCATGGTGACTTCAGTGAGGTTGTCCTTTAACTCGAACGTTATAGATTCGCCAGCTTTTTGCTCGATGCCTTTTTGAAACGAAGTGATCGGCGGGTCGTACTCATTCTTCGGGCGCAATAGCGGGCTGACTTCATCAACAAGTCGCTGAATATTCTGTTGAAGGCTCCGAACTCCGCGAAGAACTTCACCATTGACTCTCGGCGTGATCAGCTCAAGGAGATGGTCTTCGAAATATCTCACAGCCGAGGCGTCATCCAAGGGGAGGACGGCCGTGGCAATGACCCGCATGTGGGGAAGCGGTAGCTGTGCGCGTTTGAGCAGAAGCTCTTTTAACCGCGGGAGTCGCGCTAGTTGCATCCCGACATCGATGTACTGGAGTGTTCTCCCACGTGACATGCCAAGAGCTGGAGCGATTTTGGCGATGTAATCTTCGACATCTTTTGTTGAAGAAGAGGGAACACAAGCAAGGGCAAGCTTCAAGTCAGCTCGATTACGGTCAATTCCAAGACGTGCTGGTGCTGTTTGAGAAATCTCATGGTGAAAGCGTGGCGCTGTTGCTTCCATCGCCGCAGTGTAAGTGCGTTTCCGTGGTATGTGTTCCCCGCTGGCCATTGTTGAATCCCCCTGAAAGATAAGGCCTGGACGTTGAAATGTTGAAATAAGGAAGAGGTAGGGAAAGTATTTTCGACTAACTCTGGGTGTCAATTTTCCAAGCTTGAAGCAGCTCGGCGACGTTATTTGGTGCTTTCAATCCTCGTGTTTAATCTTTCATGACCCATTTTAATCGAACAGATAAGCGAAGTAAAGGGTGATTTAAAGATTTTTAGGGAAAATAATTTCGAATGCCGCTATGTCGTGAGCTTTCGTGCGGTCGCGCTCTGGGGTTAGCGTTCGACGCCGCCTGTTCCTGCAATCCCGCCATCCCAGCGTCTAGTTTCGCGCATTCCAGAGTGACTTGAGTGGCTTAAGTGATTAGAGTGTCTACTTATGATCACTTTCGACGGGGTTACCAAGTCCTACTCGACTTCTAGCCGACCAGCTCTCGACGACGTTTCAGTCCACATAGATAAAGGTGAGTTTGTCTTTCTCATTGGACCGTCGGGCTCTGGTAAGTCGACCTTCCTGCGCCTTATGGTGCGTGAAGAGAAAGTGGATTCAGGAAAACTGACAGTTGCAGACCAGGATCTAACCAAGATTTCTCGTCGCAACATCCCGAAATTGCGTCAAAAGGTGGGGTACGTCTTCCAGGACTTCCGCCTGCTGCCAAAGAAGACGGTGTACGAAAATGTCGCGTTCGCATTGCAGGTAATTGGCAAGCCGAAAGCGAAAATCGACAAGGCAGTTCCGGAAACGCTCGAAATGGTCGGGCTCTCGGGCAAGGAAAACCGCTACCCGCATGAGTTGTCGGGTGGTGAGCAGCAGCGCGTCGCCATTGCTCGTGCCTTCGTCAACCGCCCGCTCATCTTGCTTGCCGACGAGCCCACCGGCAACCTCGACCCAAGCACCTCCGGTGACATCATGCTCCTGCTTGACCGCATCAATCGCATGGGCACGACCGTTATTGTGTCGACTCACGACAACGATGCCGTGGACTCCATGCGTCGCCGCGTGCTGGAGCTGGAGCTGGGGCGTCTCGTGCGTGACGACGCCACGGGTGTTTACGGCCTGAACAACTAGCAGACAGTCCATCGGTAGAAGAACTCATTCGAAAGGTATTACTGACCTATGAAGACTCGCTTTGTCCTCGGTGAGGCTTTCTCCTCCTTGGGCCGAAACATCACGATGACCATCGCGATGATCATTACGACTGCGGTGTCGTTGGCGCTGCTGGCGACGGGCATCCTGGTTACTGAGCAGACCAGCCGCACGAAAGATCTTTATCTCGATCGCGTAGAAGTGCAGATCGAGCTGAATGAACAAATCTCCGCCGAGGATCAAACTTGCTCATCGCCGGAGTGTGCTGAGGTCGTCGGCAAGCTTGAAGAGGCTGACGGCATTGATTCGGTGACCTTCCGAAATCGTCAGCAAAACTTTGACCACTTCGTGGAGATGTTCAAGGACAGTGACCCCGTGCTCGTGGAAAATGCGACGCCGGAGTCGCTGCCGGCTGTCGTGATGGTGCGTCTGAGTGATCCGACCGATGTCAGCCCGCTCGATCCGATTCGGGAGCTACCACAGGTCGACCACGTTACTGATCAGCATGAAGAGATCGGTACTGCAGCTCAGAACCTGGACTCGGTTCGAAATGCGACCTTCCTGCTAGCGGCGGTGCAGGCCGTTGCCGCGGTGTTCCTGATTGCGAACATGGTGCAGATTGCGGCGTTTTCGCGTCGTAAGGAAGTTGAGATTATGCGCATGGTCGGTGCCAGCCGCTGGTTCACGCAGGCGCCGTTCGTCCTCGAGGCTGTGATTGCGTCGCTGATTGGTGGTGTGCTGGCTATCGGTGCGCTGTTCCTGGGCAAGGCGACGGTCATCGATCCGGCGCTGAGCAACCTGTACAAGGCACAGCTCCTGGCGCCGCTGACCAACGGCGATATTGGTGTAGTGGCGCCGATTGTGGTGCTTATCGGTATGGTCTTTGCTGGGCTTGTTGCACAGGTCACGCTGCGTCTTTACTCACGTGACTAGGGTTGCAAAAAGGTTAGCGATTAGGCCCCGCGGTTAAACCCGGCGAATAGGGTCGTCGCGCCCTGCCGGGTAAACTGTGGACTATGAATAATGACGACGTCCAGCGCCCACCGAAGCTCGACAAGAAGGCTTATGAGGCCGAGCTCAAAAAGCTCCAGGCAGAGCTCGTCGAAATGCAGCAGTGGGTGGTAGAAACCGGTGCCCGAATTGTCATCGTGATGGAGGGGCGTGACGCTGCCGGCAAGGGGTCGGCCATTAAGCGCATCACGCAGTACCTGAACCCTCGTACCTGTCGTATTGAGGCCCTGCCGGCTCCGACTAGCCGTGAGCAGGGTCAGTGGTACTTCCAGCGTTACGTCGAAAAGCTGCCGACTGCTGGTGAAATCGTGATTTTCGACCGCTCCTGGTACAACCGTGCCGGCGTTGAGCGTGTCATGGGCTTCTGCACTTCGCAGGAGTACCGTCGCTTCCTGCATCAAGCGCCGATTTTTGAGCGTCTGCTGGTCGAAGACGGCATTATCCTGCGTAAGTACTGGTTCTCTGTGTCGGACGAGGAGCAGGTTGCCCGCTTCAAGTCCCGTCGTGAGGATCCACTGCGCCGCTGGAAGCTCTCGCCGATGGATCTGGAGTCCATCACCCGCTGGGAGGATTACTCCCGTGCAAAGGATGAGATGTTCATCCACACCGATATCCCGTCCGCACCGTGGTTCACGGTTGAGTCTGAGGACAAGAAGCGTTCGCGTATCAATGTCATCAACCACCTGTTGACGACCATTCCGTACGAGCGCATTCAGCGCGATGTTCCGGAAATCCCGGAGCGTCCGGAGTCGGAGGGAAGCTACGAGCGTCCGCCGCGCACTGAGTTCCGCTATGTGCCGGACGTTGCTGCCAATCTCGAGGCTGACCGCGTGAAGGGCGCAGGCAAGTCCGATAAGAAGGGCAAGAAGCACAAGAAGGACAAAAAGGACAAGAAGAGCAAGAAGAAGTAGCTCCTTAGTCTCAGTGAGGTTCTGGTCGTCAGAACCTTCCTGTCAGAACCTTTCCCTGGTTAGTTATCTGTGTCACACTGGGTGGCATGACTGCTACTGATAATGGTTCTGGCACTGCACGCACCGAGGTCGATGAGCCGAAGGTGCTGCGGAAAGTCCACGGGCGATCTGGTCACCTTCGACTGAATAGGCCGAAGGCACTTAATTCGCTCGATTTGGATATGGTCACCGAGGTCGTCGAGGGGCTCCGCGCATGGCGTGACGACGACTCGGTGGACCACATTGTTGTTTCATCCGGTCACCCCAAGGCGTTTTGTGCCGGTGGTGACGTGCGCGCAGTTCGGCAGGCTGTGCTCGATGGCGTTCCGGAGCAGGGGGAGGAGTTTTTCCGGGATGAGTACGAGATGAACGCGATGATTGCGGAATTCGCGCAGTCCAAGCCATACATCGCGATTATTGACGGCATCGCTATGGGTGGTGGCCTGGGCGTTTCCATGCACGGCTCCCACCGAATCGTGACCGAGCGTGCCAGCGCTTCCATGCCAGAAATGGCAATCGGCTTTATTCCCGACGTTGGCATTACCCACTTTTCGCAGCATGTGAACACGCGGTTGGGAGGGCCCTCGTCGGCAATCGCGCGGTTTACGGGGCTGACCGGTTACCGCCTAACTGCGGCGGACATGCTGTGGGCTGGATGGGCGACGCATGCGGTCCCATCCGCGCAGCTGGACGAGTTTGTTGCGGCTCTGGACCGCGATGGAATTGATTCGGCGCTCGCGGAGTACGCGCTCGATGTGGACTCAGCTGAGGCTCGTGATCTGCTCGGGGATCCGCAGTTGGCCGAGTGGAGCGACTGCATTGAGGCTTGCTTTGGGGCTGATACCTGGGCGGAGATTGAGCGAGCTCTCAACGAAGCCGCTGAGGCGGGCTCTTGTGCATCGTCAACAGTGGAGACTTTTCGCGACCTGCTGGCACCCGCCAACCCGGAAAGTCTCGTAGCGGCCGTGGAACTCTATGCGGCTAACTCGGCCCACGAGGTCACCTTGCAGGAGGCGCTAGACCGGGAAATGAAGCTTGGCGCTTACATGCGTCAGCACCCCAATTTTGCCGAGGGCGTGCGGGCGGTGTTGGTGGATAAGGACCGCGACGCCGCCTTTAAGCCCGCTACCGTGCAGGAAGTTGACGTCGAGGAGATTCGACAGCACCTTCGTTAGACAAAACTGTGGCGGCCAGTCGTCGGCGCGAAATCATCGGCAATCATGGCCGCCAATTCGAGATAGCTCTGGGTGGTGGCGGGCTGGAGATTGTCCAGCTCGATATTGGCACCATTCGCGATATGCGGATCATAGGGGATGACCTGTACTGCGCGGCAGCGCTGGGCAAATAACTCGTGCACGGTCTCTGTGGACAGTCCCTGTTTATTTAGCTCGTTGACCACCACGACAGTGGTAGAAACCAGCCGTTCGAAGCCGTGCGCTGAAAGCCAGTCCAATGTCGTCCAGGCGCTTTTCACGCCGTCCAGTGCAGGCGTGGTGACCAGCACCAGGCAATTGGCGGCAGACAGAATCGAAGCGGAGATGGGCTGCGTCAGGCCGGTACCGCAGTCAGTCAGACTCACGTTGTAATGCCGCCGAAGGATGTCGAGGGCCGCGCAGTATTCGCCGTCGGAAAGCGCGATCGTCGATGTCGGATTTTGGTCGCTGCCGACAACCTCCAGCCGTGACGGCGTGTGTGATGTATATGCGCGGACCTGCGCGTATTTGTCCGTATCCGGGGCTCGGAGCAGATCGCGAATAGATGCGGGATTGGCTGCGGTGACGCGTGCGCCGAGGGTGCCAAAGTCCGGATTTGCGTCGATTGCGACGATCCGGTCACTGCGCAGGCTTGCAAGCGTGGCGCCCAGGCACATGGTTGTCGACGTCTTGCCAACGCCGCCCTTCACGCTGATAACAGCGATGTTGTAGTCACCGTAGATAGGCTGTCGCACCCGCTCTATCAGCTCGCGTTGCTTGCGTGCCGACGATGATTCCCGCGGTGAAATTGCGCCCCAGGTGGCCTTATGAACCCAGCTGCGCCAGCCCGACTGTGGTGCCTGCCGCGAGTTCAGGCTAGCGGCCAAGTCTGAGACGGAAACTGCGTGATTGACTGCGTGTTTGGTGGAAGTCATAGACTTCATCCCCTCCCCAAAAATCCCCAAAGTATGTCCCCGCCGTCGTTTTTACCACGCAGCCAGAACGACGGCGACTCCAAAGAAGGCATCGAGAATTCCGACCTGTTTCGGAGTCCACGGCCGAGCGCGGCGAGCGCCGGAGATTGGCATGGCAAAAGACCTGATGAGAAGCCCAATTGCGACGATGGGCACACCGATGCTGATGAGGTTCCGGTCGTGGAGGAGGAGCCACCCGATGATGGCCACGGCGGTAATGAGAACGTGATACGTGACCGAGCCAATGAGCCACTGGCGGTTGCCGCGCTTGCGAATCATAGTTTTTACATAGGGCACGGTGCCGACGAAATATCCAGCGTAGATAGCCGCAATTGCCCAAGCTTTCGGGGTTGGTCCGGCGATGATAGGCACCATGAGGCTAGCGGCCAGAACGGTGGAGACACCAGAGAGAAGTGAGCGCGGTCGGCGGCGGTAGGTCTCCCAAATAGCGATAGCGGCAAGAGGGGCAATGAGGGCGACCCAGGTGAGGAGGGAAACGTCGGCAAGCAGTGTGATGCAGCCGGCGACGGCAGTGAGCGCGGTGTATGTGGCGGCGGGTGCGAGGTGGCGGCGTTGGCGACGAGAGCGGAGCCAGACGCTCACGGCGAAGAATGCGAAGTAGCCGAGCAGCCAGGTCGCGGTGACGGCAAGGCCTGTCCATGTGGGGGTGAGGGCGAGAGCGGTCAGCGGGGGAATGGTGACCATGAACCAGGCGCCGTGCTGGTCCGGAACCCAGCCAGCGGAGCGCTTGTGGTGGGAGCGGCTGGCGGGGCGGGGAGGACGTGGTTGGCGGGGCTTTTGGCTCATACTACGCATTGTAGATGCGTAATTATGTCGGGGCTGTATTAGAACCTCATATTGAAACCTCATTGAATAAAATGCACATGCGCGCAAGGCGACAGTGCTAACGTTGAACTCGCATTCTCAGGGCGAGGTGAAATTCCTCACCGGTGGTGATGCTGCGGATGACGCAGACAAGTCCACGAGCGCCCTACCTGTGGCCAGAAGGGTCGTCAGGTAGGGGACAAGCAGATTTCGGTTGGAATCCGAAACCGACGGTCATAGTCCGGATGAAAGAGAAGGAGTTGAATAATTCGTGGAATACGTGTCGGATTTTTTGGTGGGTTTCCTCACTGCACAGCTCAGTGTGGCGGGAGCGCCAATCTTGATTCGAGAAATTGTCGGTAACCTCTTTGGCCTGGCGTGTGCCTTCCTAGGCATGAAACGGAAGGTATGGGCTTGGCCGGTCGGCATTATCGGAAATGCCTTGCTGTTTACCGTCTTCCTCGGCGGAGTTTTCCACACGCCGCAAAATCTTGATCTCTATGGCCAGGCGGGGCGTCAGGTCATGTTTATCGTCGTCAGTCTCTACGGATGGTTCAGCTGGGTCAAGAGCCGCAATCAGAGCGGTGACGAGGTCGCAATTGAGCCGCGGTGGGCGACGGCATCGGAACGCATTGGGATGATTACCGTGGCTATCTTCGCCACTGTGATCTGTGCCAATGTCTTTGAGATGCTGGGCTCGTGGGGGCCATGGGCCGATGCCTGGATTTTCGTCGGTTCGATGTTGGCGACCTGGGGTATGGCCCGCGGGTGGAACGAATTCTGGCTAATTTGGATTGCCGTTGACGCCGTGGGAGTGCCGTTGCTGCTCAAGGGTGGCTACTACCCGTCGGCGGCGCTGTACCTCTTCTACGGATGCTTCGTTATTTGGGGCTTTGTCTCCTGGGTTCGCCTCGAGCACCAGAGCGACAATGACCAGCAGAAGAGCTCCGAGACCGACCAAGTACCGGCTTTGGCAGCAGCCGAGCGGTAGGATAGTCCAGGTGAGCTTCCGACCAGATAACTCCCGTACCAACCGCGCCCATCAAGCCGAAGAGCGTGCCCGCAGTCTCGTGCAGGACGTCCTCGACCGCGAGGAGCGGGTACGCAACAATCTGGCCAGCGCTGACGTCGACCCGTGGACGATGCGCTTCGTCGTCGATGAGTCGATTTCTGAGGGCGCAATCATCACCTGGCGCAATGAGGCCACTCGTGCCCGCCGCATCATGCGCCGCTATGACATTCAGCGGGGCTACCGCGAGAAGTTGCGCGAAGTTGAAAAGCGCATCGATGCCATGTTGCACCTCGCGGAATCGCTGGAGGAGTCGTGGGACGCCGCGGCACACGCCTCGAAGAGGCTTTCCGACGCGGAGGCCCGCGATGTCGCAGCCTTTGAACGCGAGCGCGAGCGGCAAAATGACGCGGCAGAGACTAAGCGGCAGCGTGAGGAGAAGGTCCGCAAGTTCCGTCGGAAAGCGGAGAATATTGCTACCGACGCGTGGGACGCGGGCCGTGACGCGCTGGAGAAGCTGCCGCCGCTGTCGTCTTCGCTGAAGGACATCGCGGCTAAGTTCCGTTCGCGGGGCTCGGAGGAGGAACCGCGCGAGGTACGGCGGGCAACAGCCCGCGACCTGCGCAAGGAGCCCCCGCTGCCGGAAGACTAGCGCTCCTCAGCTTTAGCTGCCTGGACTACCTCGGCGAGCTTGGAAATCTCCTCGTGAGAGGGGCGGATATCCGGATGCGTGCGACAGTAGTCCAGCAACAAATAGCCAGCTGTGCGAATGCGACGATGCCCATCCCAGTGTGGAGTGGCGATTTCGGGGTCGTTGGTGGCCAAAGACGAGATGGCCTGGCGCTCACTGAGCAGCTCGTACTGGAGATCTCGACGAATATCGAGCGCCTGATTCGGAGTACCGGTTAGCAGCGCGCCGAGAAGAGCGCCCATCTGTCGATAGCAGCGCGGAATATGACGCAGGTAGTGCTTTTCAATGCTCTCGGTTGGCCAGAAGTGCAGGACAGCGAGAGCCAGCGCGCAGGCGATACCGACTTCCAAGACACGATCGGTCACAATCGGTGCGAGTTCGCCAGCGACGTTTCCGCCCAGCAGCAGCGCCAATGGAGTGGTGACGATTGTCGTCAGCGCATAGTTCTTCACCACGAGAATCTCCGCGCCGAATTGGCAGGCTGCAAGCGCGATAAGTAGCGTCCAGCTGTCCAGGCCAAAGGAAAAGAGCAGCGCATAGAGGAAAATGCCGATAATCGAGCCGACCATGCGGTGAATCCCTCGGATCGAACCAGCGGTGCGGTCGGGACCCCACTGCAGAGTCATCAATGCGCTGACCACCGCCCAGTCAGGCCGGTCGAGACCGACAAGCACGCTGATGAGACCAGCTAAGCCACCGGTAATAGCAACCTTTGCCGCAGTCATCGACGCATGGGAATAGCGATCGAAAGAGCGGAAGATTCGGTAACTCACGCTTGGTCGCGCGAGTGGAATGGTTGTCTGCGTCTCGTCGAAGAGGTTAGGCGTGTCCACGATGTCCACAGCGCTGCCGTGCACGCCCAAGCGTGTGCGGATAGCAATCAGACGCTGATGAGCAGCAATGACACGGTTGACAAGTTCCGTGTGGGAGGGCTTGACGATTCTGCTGCCGCGGATGATGCCTGCGTCGGCAAGCGATTCCCATGCGTCGGTCAGTGCAGTTTGCGCCTGGTGATGAACGGCGAACGATGTCGAGTCTGACTTTTCCATCGCATCGATGGCTGATTCAAGGGATTCGACAGCTGCCATCTCGGGGCCATGCGGATTCCACAACCGCGGTGCCATGCCGATGACTATCGCGGAAAGCACGCCAACGGTAGCCCACATGGCGGTTTCCACCGGGTTGAAGCCAAGGCGGGCGACCATTGTTGTGCCGCCGGAGACCATCACAATAAAAAATGAACCCGGCGGTGGCAGGCGCAGTGCGTTTTGAATAAAAGCGCCGATGGTGGCCAGTATCGTCGTAAAAAGCGCAATGAGCAGCAGCCATAGATTGCTGCCGCCGGAAGCGATCTCACTGTGGACCACCGAGCCGACAAAACTGCCGGACATAACGCCGGCGATTAGGCATAGCCCGGCGATGGCCATCACGCGCAGACGACTGCGGTAGGGGTGGCCTTCGCCATAGATGACCACGCAACCACCAGCGGCGATAAGGAGCATTTCCGAGCCATGTCCGGTGAGAAGTGCCACGGCACCCGGCAGGAATAGCGCGAGTGCTGCGCGGAGGGCGCCTGGCCATCTCTGTGCACGGGAGTGGAAGGCAGTAAAAAGCTGCCATGCACTTGGTTGTGGAGGAAGCTCAACCGTTTGGCTCAATGTTGGTGAAATCTCCTTAAAACTCTAGTCAGCGACCAGCGTCTCGAGCGTGAACTCCGGGTGCTCCTTCTCAATGAAGGACAGCTTCCACTTGTCCCCGAAGAGCGCGATGAGGGCGCCGTCGGAACGCGTGAAGATCTCCACGCCGTGCTGCTTTGCCAGCTCAGGCGCGGTCTCTTCGTCCGTGCGGCGGGCGACGGAGTAGGGGATGGGCTCGGCGATGGTCTCGACGTTGTACTCGTTTTCCATGCGTGCCATCATGACCTCGAACTGCATCGGGCCGACCGCGGCCATCACCGGGGCGGCATCGCCGCGGGCATCGTTGCGCAGAATCTGCACCACGCCCTCGGCATCGAGCTGATCGACAGCCTTACGGAACTGCTTGTACTTGCCCAGGCTCTTGGCGCGCAGAGTGCGGAAGTGCTCGGGCGCGAACTGCGGCATCGGCTTGAATTGAACCTTGCGGCCCTCGTAGATCGTGTCACCCGGTGCCAGTGAACCCGCATTGACCAGGCCGACAATGTCGCCCGGGTAAGCCGTCTCCACAGTCGAACGTGTCCGGCCGAAAACGGTCAAAGCATACTTTGTGGAGAAACTACGTCCCGACTGCGCATGCGTGACCTGCATGCCGCGGTCAAACTCGCCAGAGACAACGCGCATGAATGCCAGCTTGTCGCGGTGGTGCGTATCCATACCCGCCTGCACCTTGAACACGACGCCCGAAAAATCATCCGTCGGTTCGCGCTTTTCGACGATAGCCCCCTGGCCGCCAGCCGCTGCAGCGGCAACGGCAGCCGGGTCGGACTCGCGGGCACCAGGTGCCGGAGCCAGCTCGCAGAGAGTGTCCAGGATCTGGTGGACACCCCAGTTCAGCATGGCGGAGGCGAAAATCACCGGAGAGGTGTCGCCAGCGAGGTACATCTCCTGGTCGTGGTCAGCGCTATCGGCGGAGAGTAGCTCGGACTCCTCGGCTGCCGTCTCCCAGGCGTCGCCCTGCTCTGCGGAGGCCTCATCTGGGGTGAGGTGACGCTCAGCGGCGATAGTGGCGCCACCGGCAGTGCGCTCGAAGCCAATGAACTGCTTGGCCTGGCCGTCCTCACCACGCTCCAACAGACCGCGGAAGTCGCCGGCCTCACCAACTGGCCAGTACAGCGGAGTCGGTTGCAGACCAATCTCCGCGACAATCTCATCCATCAACTCCAGGGGAGCCTTACCCGGGCGGTCCCACTTGTTGATGACGGTGACGATGGGAATTCCGTTGGACTTACAAACCCGGAACAGTTTCAACGTCTGAGGCTCGAGACCCTTGGCACCGTCGACAAGCATGACAGCGGCGTCGACAGCGGTGAGCACACGGTAGGTGTCCTCGGAGAAGTCAGCGTGACCAGGCGTATCGACGAGATTGATCATGTACGGCTCGCCGTCGTGCCCCTCTGGCTGGTACTCGAACTGCAGCGCGGAAGAGGCAATCGAGATGCCGCGATCCTTCTCCATGTCCATCCAGTCGGACACAGTCGACTTACGGCCGGCCTTGCCGTGGACAGCACCGGCTTCGTTAATGACATGAGCATGCAGCGCCAGCGCCTCGGTGAGCGTGGACTTACCGGCATCCGGGTGTGCGATGACGGCGAATGTGCGGCGGCGTGCGGCTTCTTCGGCGAGAGTGGTCACAGGGAAACTACGCTTTCCTTAAAAAGAAAATCGGAATAAGGGAATCGGGTTCAACCTTTCTAACTTACCGCTCCAGTGGGGTAAGGGGTCAATTGCAGTTAGAGGTTGAACAGCTCGCGTAGCGTCGTGATGACGCCTTCCTCCGCGTTCGACGGTGCGATGTCGGTGGCGCGGCGTTTGATTTCCGGGTGACCGTTGGACATGGCAAACGAACGGCCTGCGTGGTCGATGAGCTCGAGATCATTCAGGTAGTCAACGAAGCAGACAGTTTCGGCAGGAGAGACACCGATGGCCTCCTGCAGGGCGGCGAGTGCCGTGCCCTTGTTGGTATTGGCATCGATGAGGTCGACCCAATGCGCACCGGAGACCACCGCGCGCAGGTGCGAGCTCTGGGAACGCAGGTAATCGGCCGATTCCTCTTCGACGGAGTAAGGATCAAAGGCGGCAATTTTGACGATGCCGTCCTCGGCGGCAGCGGCGATGACATCATCGACCTTCTGCAGCTTCAGGTAGTACTTGGCGGCCTCGTTGAACTGCAGCTGCTGAACTTCCTCCGGAATATTGAAATGCGGCGGGAAAAACTCCACGTATGCGCTGGCAGCGCCGCAGATAATAACCGACAGAGGAGTGCGACCCGCGGCCACACGGTTGTCGTTGAACTGGCGGATCGCGTGCACCAACTGGGTGACGATGTCGTGGTCGATACTGGTAACCGAGACCACCTCGCCCGCATCCGCGACGTAGTTGCCGTTTTCCGCAATGATTGGGATGCGGTGTGCAATGGGGGCGAACTGGTCGGCCAGAGTTGCGTACTGGCGGCCCGACGCGGGAGTGAAGTGGACACCGCGGTCGAGCAGCTCGGTGACTACCGGCCAAAAGGACTCCGGGATTTCCTTGTCTTCATTTAATAGAGTCCCGTCCATATCTGTGACTACAAGGCGGTATGGCGGCTGGGCGGGAGATTGCTGCTGGATATCCAGGGGTTCCGTCATGGCTCTTATTCTAACGGGTAAGTAGGGTTCATTTTTCTTCCTTGAGGTGTCTCCCAGGGGCTCCCCCGATTGGGTGAAAGCTGGGCCACAATACGGGGTACCCAGTTGAGGGCGATAGCCGTTGAATAGCGTGTGCGGGGTATTTTGAGGGGGAACTCATACTCATTTAAGCCAGGAGGATTTATGTCGGATTCGGCCCCCATCAAGCGCAATGACTGGAATGAGCGCATCAGCCTTGCAGAGCAGATGATCCCCCTCCTGGGACAACTGCGTCGCAACAACGATGTCGTGACTTCAATCTTCGGCCGCCGACTGGAAAACGTTACCGAGACCGGCATCATTAAGTCGCACCGCTACGCCCGTCGCATCACCTCGCAGGAGCTGCCGCTGAGTCAGACCCTGCCGATTCTGCAGGAACTGGTGAAGATGGATCTCGGCACCGCCTCCATCGACCTGGGCGCCCTGGCTACCAGCTTCGAAGAGGAAGGCGGCGACTTGCGCGCATTCCTCGAGCGTGAGCTTGCCGACGTCATCGGTGCCGGGACACAGACCCCGAAGACCGACATTGTCCTCTACGGTTTCGGCCGCATCGGCCGCCTGCTGGCTCGCATTCTGCTGGCTCGGGAGGCACTGTTCAACGGCCCGCGCCTGCGCGCAATTGTGGTTCGCCAGAATGGTGAGGACGACATCGTCAAGCGTGCTTCGCTGCTGCGCCGTGACTCCGTCCACGGAGCATTCGACGGCACCATCTCGGTTGACCGCGAAAACAACATTATTTGGGCAAATGGCACCCCGATTCAGGTCATTTACTCCAATGACCCGGCAACTGTTGACTACACCGCCTACGACATTAACGATGCGATTGTCATTGACAACACCGGTCGTTGGCGCGACCGCGAGGGACTGTCGCAGCACCTTCAGTCCAAGGGCGTTTCCAAGGTTCTTCTTACCGCGCCAGGCAAGGGCGATGTGAAGAACATCGTCTACGGAATCAACCACAACATCATCGAGGAATCTGACAACATTTTGTCGGCAGCTTCCTGTACTACCAACGGCATCACCCCGGTGCTGAAGGTCGTCAATGACAAGTGGGGTGTCGAGTTCGGTCACGTCGAGACTGTTCACTCCTTCACCAACGACCAGAACTTGATCGACAACTTCCACAAGGGTTCTCGCCGTGGCCGCGCAGCCACCCTGAACATGGTTCTCACTGAGACCGGTGCCGCAAAGGCCGTCGCCAAGGCTCTGCCGGAGTTCGAGGGCAAGCTGACCGGTAACGCCATCCGCGTTCCCACCCCGGACGTTTCCATGGCGGTGCTGAACCTGACCCTGGACACTGAGGTCGACCGCGACGAAGTCAACAACTACCTGCGTGAGGTTTCCCTCAAGTCCGTCCTGCGCCAGCAGATTGACTACATCCACTCCCCAGAAGTGGTTTCCACCGACTTCGTCGGCTCCACCCATGCTGGCATCGTTGATGGTCTGGCTACCATTGCCAACGGTAAGCACCTGGTGCTCTACGTCTGGTACGACAACGAGTTCGGTTACTCCAACCAGGTCATCCGCATTGCTGAGGAGATCGCAGGCGCTCGCCCGCGCGTCTACCCGAAGCGCAAGCACATCGACGAGCTGTAAGTCGGCGGTCCTGGGCTTGAGCTGCTGAGCCCTCGAAGGCCCTCTTCCCCCTCCTAAACCACGGGGGTTGCGGCGATGGGGAGGGCAGGGGAGGGGGACGGGGAGATTTTCCTGTCCATCGACGACGACCTGGATTCCGCGTATGAGCCGTTCGAGTTGGTGAGGATTGTGATCCTGCCGGAACTGAGCGACGAGGATCTGGTTTTCGGCCTCCAATTCCGGGCCTCCGGCGACATCGAGCACGGGCGGGGGATGAAGATTCGGGAAAGTGATTTCGGGATCGTCGAATACGGCTCGGCGGAAGTGGCCCTGTTCGGCGCCTAGGTGGCGGCGTCCGGCCGCGGGGGGGGGGCGAGAGGTCGGCCGCCACTCGGTTCCAATCCGCGTGGGGGCCCTATGTGGATTGTCAATAGTCAGGCGAGACTTTCACGTACATCGTATGGGAGGGGGGTAGCCATGACTGATCGCCGGGCCGCATCGTGCGGGCCGGCGGTGATCAGCGCAGCGGCCTACGCAGCCGTGGCGATGGTTCTAGCAGGGATTTCTCGGAAGAACTCACGCCGAGTCAACAGGGCATAGATGACGTTGCAGCGGCTTCGGGCAAGCCACATCACCGCGGCATTGTGCTTCTGTCCTTCAGCCCGTTTACGCAGGTAGTAGTCGCGCGATGCGGGATGGCAGTGCGACGCGATCCACGCCGATCGAAACAGCGCGTTTTTCAACTGTTTATTGCCGGCCCTGGTGGGAAACTCGCCGCGGACCGACGTACCCGACTGCCGGGTGGTCGGCGTGATGCCGGCGTAAGCGGCTAAGTGTGCGGCGTCGGCGAAGTCCTGGCAATCGCCGATGGACAACACGATGTTAGAGGCGGTCTTGATGCCTACGCCGGGCATCGACATCAAGACCTGGGCAAGAGGGAACGATTCGAGCATCTCCTCGACTTGTCCGGCAATCGTGTCGCGCTGTGCTTGAAGCGCTTTGATGTTCGCCGCCAGCTGGGGAATGACCAATTCTGCTGCCGCAGTGCCGGGTACCGTGACGATTCGCTCGGCAAGGGCGGCGAAAATTGCGTCAACCAGGGCAGCAGGGTCCTTCTTGGCGCGGTTGCGCATCCACTTCAGGCCCCGGCCTCGACCTGCGGCGGCCAGTTTTGTCGGACCTTCGTAGTGGATGAGCGAGTCCAGCACCAGCGTGCGGGAGAGAATCTCGCCTGCAAAGACGCGCTCGAGTACGGGGCGAATCTCTGTGAGCACGCTGGGAAGGCGGTTTTTCGTTCGGGGGGGGGCGGGGGTAATTTCAGTAAATTGAGCCTGGCGTAATCCGATAAGCATTGCCTAACCTAATACTGTTTCAGGTGGTGTTCCCGATCGGGAATCGGCAACGGAAGCGAGGCGGCGACGATGAACGGAAAACGTGGATCGACCGGAGAACCCCTCTCCGGAGGGGGAGCCGGGGACGCGGTGGCGTCGCAGACGGATGACGGGCGGTTGGTGCACGTCGCACCGGTCGCAGCTGGTGGCCGACCATCCACCCGCGACATGCTCGTCGCCGCCGCGATCGGCGTCGCGGGGTCTCTCATCATCGTGCCCCTGACCTACCTGCAGGTGTTCGCCGGCATCGCCCACGTTTATCTCGTCGCGGCGACGCTCGGGTTGTGGTTCCTGCAGTGCGTTGTTCCCCTCATCGTCGTCCGCAAGCCTGGCGCGAGCCTTATCGCGTGCCTTGCCATGGGCGTCGTGTCCGCGGCGACCACCCCGTTCGGCGTCGCCGCAATCGGGGCGCTGACTATGGAAGGATTGCTCATCGAGCTTCCGTTCATGGTCACCCTGTACCGGCGGTGGACGCGTCCGCAGTTCGTGGCGTCGGCGATGTTGTTCTCCGCGCTGATGGGAACGATGGCCCCGCGCGCAGTCGGCGTCGACTCGCCGACCACGCCCATGACCCTGATTAGCTTCGCCGTAGCCTTGGCATCGAGCCTGGTGTTTTTGGTCCTGGGCTTTGCCGTCGCAAAGGGGCTTCGCAGCCGCGGAGTCACCCGGTGACCGGCGGAGCACCCGCGTGCGCCGGTGCGACACGCGGGACGGCCCCGGCCCGGTTACGGGTTAGTGGCGCGGGCGTCCGGCACGCCGATGGGCGATGGGCACCCGACATGGTGGATCTCTCCTTCGATTTCGGCACGATTAACGCCATCACGGGACCCGTGGGATGCGGAAAGACGAGCCTGGCCCACCTCATCGCTGGACTGATCCCCTCGCACATCCCCATCGACCATGCCGGATTCGTGCACATCGTCGATGCCGACGGCACCGAACGCCCCGTGGACGGGGACCGGGTCACCTTCGTCGGGCAAGACCCGTCGACGCAGGTGCTCACGCTCCGAGTCGTCGATGACGTGTCGATGGCCCTCGAGTTTTCCCTCGTGGAAGCCGGCATCGTCGCCAAGCAATCAGCCGAGGCCCTATCGGAGCTCGGGCTGTCAGAGCTCGCGGAGAAGGATCCGTGGGCTTTGTCGGGTGGGCAACGCCAGCGGATGGCCATCGCCGGTGCTGTGGCCAGGGCGCCGGAGGTCATGATCTTCGACGAGCCCGCGGCCCACGTTGACGAGGACGGTCGTCGGTCGCTGTTCGCCGCCATCCGTGATTTGCGGGCCCCGGGGCGCGTTATCCTGCTCATCGA
Organism: Corynebacterium sp. MSK047; assembly: GCF_030232285.1. Taxonomy (NCBI): domain Bacteria; kingdom Bacillati; phylum Actinomycetota; class Actinomycetes; order Mycobacteriales; family Corynebacteriaceae; genus Corynebacterium; species Corynebacterium sp. MSK047. Next base: position 26,285 of record NZ_JASPJI010000012.1, read on the forward strand.
GCACGACCTCCGCCCGTTCGACGGGTGGGTCGACACGGTGACAATCCTCGATGCGGACGGGAGCGTCGCCGCGCACGGAGCACCGGAGGGCATCGCGGTGAAGGGCATTGCGACGTCGGCCGCGCCCGCCGGAGCGCCGGACGCCAGTACGCCGGGCACGGGGGCACCGGACCGTCCCGATTTGGAATCGGAGGCGGATGCCGTTCCACTGCTGGCCTTGACCGGAACCCACGTGGCCCGAGGCGGGGAGAGGATTCTGGACGGGGCCGATCTGACACTGGAACGGGGCGAGATTCATGCCCTAGTCGGCGCCAACGGAGCCGGTAAGTCCACCTTGCTGGCGGTGCTGTCAGGCCAGATGAAGGCGGGAGCGAACTTCCGGATCGACGGCGCGTCCGCCCGGCGCGTCCCCGACGCCTTCGCGTCGTGGGCGTTCCAGAACCCCGAGCACCAGTTCACCCGCGCGACCGTCGCCGCGGAAATCGACTCCGCGCTGGCCGGCACGGACCCGCACGGACCACTCGGCGCCGATGAGCTGCGGAAACTGCGGGAAGCCCTGTGCCCCAGGGCACTTGACCCCGTCTCGCCGTTCGTCCTGTCGGGCGGACAGAAAAGACGGTTGGGCATCTTCCTGGCGGTGGCGGCCAATCGCCGTTTGCTGCTTCTCGACGAGCCGTTGGCGCACCTGGATTCGCCGAGCTCGCGCATCGTACTGGATGCGCTAGCGGAATACGCCGGGGCCGGCGGAACCGTTGTGTTCACGTGCCACGACCGCCGTGTCGCGCGAACGTGGGCAGATAGGGCGAGCATCGTCGCCGAAGGGAAGGTCGCCTGGTCCGGTCCCGCAGCCGACCTGCCGGCTTCCCCGGAGTCGTCCCGGCGGGATCGCCCACTGCCCGCGGCCGGCGCACGGACGTCCTTGGACGAAAGCCCCTGGACCAGTGAATCCGCCGCTCGAAGGCGCGCGGGGTTGAACGCCATCACGATTGTCGCGGCGGTGATGTTCGTCCTCGTCGCCGGGCTGCTCTCCGGCGGAGACGCCGTTCTCGCCCTGACGGTGGTCGGGTTCCTCGCACTCGCTGCGATCGCGGAACGCGACGTTCGGGCGACGGCGGGGAAGGTCCTTCTTGTCCTGTTAATCGGGGTGTTCTTCGGCCTGCTCGGGTGGCGCTCCGAGTTCTACGGAGGTGGGGATGCGTCGGAAGCCGTCCGCCACGGCATCCATCACGGACTGCTGTTGATGGCCGTGTTCGCGGGGACGGTCCTGGTCTCCGCGTGCATGCGCGTCGAGGAGCTTTTCGACGCCATGGTGCAACGCCTCCGGGTGCCCTACACATGGTGCACCATAGCGATTTCCGGGGTGAGCATCGCAGCGTTCCTGCGCAGTGAAATCCCCCAGCTGACATGGGCGATTAGATTGCGCTCGATGCGACCGGAGCAGTCTTTCCGCTCCGGTTTCATTCGCGCGACGACGCCCGCGCGCATCGCTTTCCCGTTGTTCGTCAGCGCCGTGCGCTGCGCCGAAAAGCTGTCCCTGACCCTGGCGATGCGCAACTTCGGCCTCTATCCGCGGCGTACCTTCCGCACCGATCACCCCTGGCGAGTGCGTGACGGGTTCGCGGCCGCAGCGTCCGCCGCGGTCTTCGTCGCCGCCCTGGTGTCTGCAGTGACTTGACGGGCGCCTGGAACCGGCGGGTGAGCATTTCCGGGCTTGTGCGGAGACGCGCCCCACCCAGTTGCTTCACCCTTTCAACCCTTCAGACACATCCTCCGGGTCACGCCATGCGGGCCCGGTCCGCCCGGCACCGGCATGGCGCCGACAACCGAAAGAGGTACCAATGAACACGATCCGGACCATCAGCGACGTGCTACGGGACAAGGCCGATGAGACGAAAAAGGGGATCACCTTCGTCGAGAATCGGCGGGACGTCTTCGTCCCGTATGGCCGGGTCCATGCGGAGGCGGTGGCGGCTGCGACTCGGTTGGCCGAAGCCGGCATCGGCCCCGGCGATCGCGTGATCTTCCAGGTTTCAGAGAACCGTGGGCTCATCCGGGCGTTCTGGGGCTGCGTCTATGCCGGCGCGGTTCCGGCGCTTGCGCCGCCGGTGTCGGGCCCGGTTGACGTCGACAGGGTGCGGACGCTCTCGGACATGATGCCCGGGGCCCCGATCCTGGTCGACGAACGCAGTTACACGCTGCTCACCGGCGCAAACGGTGCCGTGGTCGTGGGCGAGGACCGGCTGCTCGACGTGTCCATCGTCAATGACGCTGCCGCGGAACCGGATGCGGCGATGCCGGGTGATGCTGAATCGGACTTCTCTCAGGCGGGTGACGTGGATTCCGGGGATGGCGCCGGGGCGGTCCCCGCGTTCCCGGTGCGAGGTGGGACGGCAGGCGAAGCCCTCATCCAGTTTTCGTCCGGCTCCACGGGATCGCCAAAGGGCGTCATCGTAACCAACGAGTCCGTGCTGAACGGTCTGCGCGCGACGATCCCACGCCACGCGCACCGGTACGAGAACAAGATGCTCACGTGGCTGCCTTTGACCCACAACCTTTCGCTGATCGGCTTCCACGTCTACGCCCTTTTTCGTGGGTACGACCAGGTGTTGCTGCCGGTTTCCGAGGTGGTCGCCGATCCCCCGAGGTGGTTCGAGGCCGTGACCAGGCACCGGCCGACGGTGACAGTGTGCCCGAACTTCGCGTTCAAGCATTTCCTGCGCCATCTCGAGCGCCGGCCCCTCGGGGATGACCACGGTTACGACTTCTCCAACGTCCAGAAGCTGATGAGCGGTTCTGAGCCCATCGACGCTCCATTGGCCCGGAAGTTCCTTGCGGCGATGTCCGCCATGGGCCTCCGGGAGGATGCCCTGACCTCCGCCTACGGAATGTCCGAAGCTTGCCTGCTGGTCACGACCCGGGACATCTACTCGGGTCTGTCCACGGTGCGACTTGACCGGACGGGCATCGCCACGGGGCAGCGTTTCGAGGACATCGAGAGCGAGTCCGGAGCTGAGTTCGTCGCCTTGGGCAAGGCCGTCCCGGGGATTTCCTTGACCATCCGCGATGACGGGGGCGGGGTCCTCGGCGACGGCACCGTCGGTGAAATCCACATCGCCGGCGCTCCGATGACCCGCGCCGCGATCACAGCAGAGGGGATCGTGGAGCACGAGCTCACCGATGATGGGGCGTTCGCAACGGGGGACATGGGCATTCTCCGCGACGGCGAGTTGTTCGTCCTCGGCCGGAAGAAGGACATCATCTTCGTCAACGGCCGGAATTACTATTCGGCTGATTTGGAAGCCGTGCTGGAGAATGTGCTTGACCGCGATGTTGCCGTTCTCGGCCGGAGCAACCCAGCCACGGGCGAAGAGGAGATCGCCGTGTTCTTGGCCAGGCGGACCCCGACCGATCGTAAGGCCGACGATGCGACCGGTGCCGGGCAATCGGACGGGGATGAACCTCCGATCGATGAACAGGCGGTGGCCCGGTCCGCGACGACCGAGCTGATGCGCGTCGCCGGGGTGCCCGTCTCCAGGGTTCTGTGGGTCGACGAGCTGCCCGTCGCGTCGAACGGCAAGAAGCTCCGCCGCAAGCTCGAGGCTCTGCTCTGAGGCGATGACGATGACCAATGAAACGATCGCGCCGGCCGTCGCATCTACCGCCGTGGGAAGAGCCCGCACCGGGGCTCGAGTCGCCCCCGAACGGCTGTCGGAGTCCATCGCCGACGCCATCGGCGTGCACCTGGATTCGGCGGACGTGAAACTCCGCGACCACATCCCGAACTCCCTGACTTTCCTCCAGATGCTGCTGGCGCTGGAGGACGAGTACGGGGTCACCATCGATTACGCGGCGATGGACCCCGGGGTCACGGTCGCTGATTTGGCGGCCGTCATCGACGCCGCCCGGGGTGGCGCTGATGCCGGATCTGCCGCAGGCGCCGCTGCCGGGGCCGATCCCGCTGTAGCGACGGGTGAGTCGGATGACGGCTGTGCCGGCAAAAATGGGGCTGGTCCCGCGGATGCGGTCCCGCTCAATCCAATCCAGACCGCCTACCTGCTCGGCGCGGACGAGGACATCGAGCTTGGTGGCCAAGCGACGTACATCTACGCGGAATCCCGGCACGACTATTCGTTGCCGCAGGTGGAGGAGGCCGTGCGGGCGGTCTTCGGGCGTCACGACGTGCTGTTCCATCGGCTCGACGTCGATGCCGGGGTCTTGAGCCCGACCGGCGTGTGCCTCGCCACCGTCGAGGTAGTCGGGTCCGGCGACGATATCGACGCGGCGGTGGGGGAGATCCGTCGGGACATGCGAACCGCGGCGCGATCGTCGAACGAGGACGGCCCCATGGTCGCCGCGAGGCTGCTCGCAGATGCGGGCGGGTGCAGGATGTTCATCTACTTCAACATGATCGTCATGGATGCGGGTTCGGTGTACCTGTTCTTCGACGAGCTCGAATCCCTGCTGGCCGGGGAGCCGCCGGCTCCGGCTTCCAGATATGGGGATGCCCTGGCGGCAATCTCTGCGCGCCGGCGCGACGGGAAACGGGCCGAGGACCTCGCCTACTGGGAGAAGAAGGCCGCAGATCTGCCGCGGCGTCCGGAGTTCCCGGCGGCCGTGGGGGGTGGCGACGATTGGTCGACCCGGCGCTTGGGCACGGTGCTCGACGCGGAGGTCACCGCCAAGCTCAGCGAACGTGCCCGCCGCATTGGAGTTACCCTGTCGTCGCTGGTGATGGCCGTCAACGCCGCCGTCGTCTGCAGGTGGCTGCCCGAATCCGCGTTGACGGTCAACGTGACTGTCAGCGAACGCAGCGGCCTCGCCGCGGGCACGAGGGTGATGGGAGATTTCACTTCATCGATGCTTGTCGGCGTCGACGCCGGGAGAGCCGCGACCATCGACGGGTTGGCGGAGGCGATCGACCTGGACATCCGCGAAGGGCTGTCCCACCGCTGCGTTTCCGGTGTGGAGGTGCTACAGCGATTCCTCCGGGACGCGGCCAATCAGTCCCAGGCCACCGCTCCGGTGGTGTTCACCAGCTACCTCGGCGGCGAGCGGGGAAGCGGGCGCAGCCCGGTCATCGAACGCGTCTACACGCAAACCGCGCAGGTGTGCCTCGACATCCAGGTGATGCCGGCATCGGGCGGGATGGCGTTGTCGTGGGACGTGGTCGACGATTACTTCCCTGCGGTAGATGCGATGTTCGGAGCCGTTGCGGAGGCCCTGGACGTGGTGGCGGAGGGGGGAGAGGCTCTGCCCATCCGTCATGCGGAGACGGAGAGGGCCGTCGCCCGCTACAACGATGCTGCGGGCCCGATCCACGATGACACCCTGGTTTCGCTTGTCGAAGCCGCATGCGCGGCGACTCCGGATGCGCCGGCCGTGCGCCTCGCCGCCCGTGGCATCTCGTACACCTACGCCGAGGTCTGGGCCAGGGCCGGACGCATCGCCCGCCAACTCTCGGATTCCGGCGTCGGGGCGGGGGATGCGGTGATCGTGCGCTACACCAAGCATCCCGACGACATCGTCAACATGGTCGGCGCATTGCGTGCGGGAGCCGCATTCGTGCCTGTCGACGCGGGCATGCCGGCCCAGCGACAAGAATACGTAGTGGAAGCCTCAGGTGCGGCGGGCCCGATTCTGGACACCGGCGTGATCGATGAACTGGACCAAAGCGGAGTAGCGGGCGTCGGCAAGCCCGCAGCCGCGGAAGTCTGCGACCGCGCGAGCAGCGCGGGTGCGCACTCTTCGCCCGGCACTGCCCCTGACGACCTTGCCTACGTCATCTTCACCTCGGGGACCACGGGCCGGCCAAAGGGTGTGCGGATCAGTCATCGCAACTGTATCAACACCATCCTCGACGTGAACCGGCAGTATGGGGTCACCTCCGCCGATTGCATCATCGGATTGTCGTCGCTGGGCTTCGACCTGTCGGTCTACGACGTGTTCGGTGCGTTCGCGGCAGGCGCGACGGTGACGATGGTCGGAGACGAACGCGACGCCGATGAAATCCTCAACGTCTTGCGGGAAGAGCGGGTCACGCTGTGGAACTCCGCGCCCGCCCTGTTGGAACTCGCCCTGGTCCGGGCGGCGGACGACGACGTGTTCCCGGATGTGCGCACCGTATTGCTCAGCGGCGATCGCATCGCAGCGGGGCTTCCGGCTCGCGCCATGTCCATGTTCCCGAACGCGTCGATCAATAGCCTGGGCGGTGCGACCGAAGGAAGCATTTGGTCCATCCACTACCCGTTGCAACGCGATAGCCTGGAAAACCGCATTCCCTACGGGTACCCGCTGGCGAACCAGGGCATCCACGTGCTCGCGCCCGACGGGGTGCATTGCCCTGTCGGGGTGCCGGGGGAAATCCACATCAGCGGTCTCGGCGTCGCGCAGGGGTATGCGGCCGATCCGGAGCGGACCGCTGCCGCCTTCGGGTATGTCCCAGGCATCGGTCGCTGCTACCGGACCGGAGACGTGGGCGTGTTCAACGCGGAGGGTTTTGTGGAATTTCTCGGCCGCCGCGATCGACAGGTGAAAATCGCGGGCTTCCGCGTCGAACTCGGAGAAATCGAATCGGTCCTCGAGCGGTCCGGCCTGGTGACCGCGTCGATGGCGGCGGTCGTCGAATCGGGCGATCGGGGACTACTGGCGTGCCTCTACGTTCCGGTGGACGATATGACCGGCTCGCGGGATGCCGTCCGGGCCGAGCTTGCCCGATGCTTGCCAGCGTACATGGTACCGACGGTCCTGCTGCCGGTGGCGCACCTGCCCGTTACCGTCAACGGGAAACTGGACCAGGAGGAAATTCGTAGGCACGTCGGCGCCGCGGGCGGCGGGGCAACGGCCGATGGCGAGGTCGCCGGGGCGGGGGCCGGAGCCGTGGGCTCGGCTGGTTCCGTCGCCGACCCCGGGGCGATCGAGTTGGTGTCCGGAATCTTCGACGAGATTCTCGGGGAAGCCCCGTCGACGGGTGCCGCGGATTCGGCGTGCGGCGCGGGAGAGTCCTTCTTCCGCCGCGGCGGCGATTCCCTGCAATTCCAGGTTATGATTCGCGCAATCCGGCAGAAGACGGGAGTCCGGCTCCGTTTCCGCGACGTCATCGTCGACCCGACCATCGCGCACATCGCCGGCCTTGTATCGGAGGCCATGCGGGAGTCCGGGGCCGAGTCTGAAGCCGTCGCCGAGGCAGTGCCTTCCCCCGATTGTGCCGTCGGTGCCGGTTCAGCCGCAGGAGGCGCCCGAGAATGCTCCGCGAGTGCCCACGGAAAGGATCCGGTGGAACAATTCGGGGATGACCCCCACGCGCCGTTCCCCTTGACTGACATGCAGAAGGCCTACTACGTTGGCCGGAACTCTGGGTTCGAGCTGGGCGGCGTCACCGAGCACTACTACATCGAATCCGTCACCGAACCCGGTACCGACATCGATCGCCTGGAAGACGCCCTCGACAAGCTAATCCGCAGGCATCCGATGCTGCGCGTCGTGTTCACCGCACAAGCCACGCAGCGGATCCTGCCGGAGGTTCCGCGCTACCGTATTGATGTCGCCGACTACCGGACCGCCGATGAGGCGACCGTGGTCGAGGCGGTGCGGCGCAAGCGCGATGAGCTGAGCCACCAGGTATTCGATCTGGGCAGCTGGCCCTTGTTCCATCTGTCGGCGTTCGCGCTCCCGGACGGGCGGCACCGCCTGTTCTTCAGCGTGGACATGATCATCGGAGACGGGGCGAGCCAGCGGATTTTCATCGACGACCTGGACAAGCTGTACCGAGGAACGGAGCTTCCGCCCGTCACTGGCGACTACCGCACGTACGTCTTGGAGATGAAGCGTCGGGAAGCTTCGGCGGTCGGGCGGGGCGAAGAGACGTTGACTCGGACGGTGGTCGAGGAATTCCCGCCCGGCAACACCCTTCCATCAAGCGGTGCGGCCGCGGACGTGGATGTGCCGCGGATGCGTCGCCTGTCGTACACGTTCACCGCTGAGGAAACCGCACTGTTGCGGGAAAGGGCCAGCGCCGCCGACGGCAGCGTGTCCGCACTGCTTCTCGCCTGCTATGCGACGAGCCTGTCGCTGTGGTCGAAGGGGGATTCGGTCGGCATCAACATCACCACGTACAACCGTGATTCCGAAATCGCCGACGTCGCCGGCGTCTTCGGTGATTTCACCGGCGTCATTCTGATGCCTGTAAAAGCGGCCGCCGACCATGATCTCCGTTGGTGGACGGCGGAACTGCGCAACCGGCTGCTCGGGCACATGGCGGCCGGGTACTCCGGGGTGTCGTTGCTCGGCACCATCGCGCGCCACCGGGGTCTGCCCGTCGGACAGGCCATAGCGCCGTTCGTGTACACCTCGTTGCTGTTCGGCGAGGGGGCCGCGGCAGGCGATGGCTCGGGCAAGGATGCCCACGTCCTGGGAGACGTCGATTACGCCATCTCCCAGACTCCGCAGGTGCTGTTGGACAACCAGGTGATGGAGGTCGACGGGCGTATCAACGTCGCCTGGGATTTCGTCGAGCAGATCCTGAAACCGGAACTGGTGGAGGACATCTTCGACCATTACATCAGGTCGGTGTCGGGCTTCGCCGGGGGCTGCTCCGAAGCGGCGCCGCTGAGCGTCGGCCAGGTTCGGCACCTGCGCCTGGCGGTCGGGGGCACTTCTTCCGGCGGTGGGGTGATCGACGACGGCGTCGCGGGCGTGTTATCGGCAGAGCGCGACAGGGCGGGCGCGATCTCGAGGATCGCATCCGGGGACCTGATGGGCCGAGTTCGCGGATACCTGACGGTCATCACTGGGATAGTCCGGGCCGACCTCGGCGGCGCCGAAGCCGGCGCGGACGACGACCTGTTCCTCCTCGGCTACGACTCCCTGGGATTCGTGAAACTGATGCAGCGGATCCAGGACATCACCGGGGCGTCGGTGCCGCTCGCGGAAGCGCTGGCCAAGCCGACGCCACGTGGCGTGGCAGAGCTCGTCGGCCAGTCGACGACCACGCCGACCGACCGGCGGGACGCGGATGATCCCGGCGCGTCGGCCGCGGACCGTTCGCTGGTCCTATTGCGCAGCGGTGATGAGGCGCGCCCGATCTTCCTCGTCCACGGCGGATTCGGCACCGTCGACATCTACCGAGACCTGGCACTCGCGATCCCCGGTGGCGGGCAGGTGTGGGGCGTCGGCTTCGCGGAGTTCGAGAGACCATTCCCCCACGCTATCGGCATCGGCGATATCGCGGCCCACTATTCGGGCCGGGTCCGCGAGGTGCTCGTCGACGGTGCCGCCCCTGCGATCGTTGGATGGAGCCTCGGCGGCACCATCGCGGCCGAGATGGCGCTCCGTTTGGCCGATCTCGATCCTGCGCTGGTGTTTCTCGACAGCCTGGCTCCGGGGATCGCGGTCGACGTCGGGGATTTCGACGCGGAATCCGAAAAGGGGCTGCTGTCCCGGGTGATGCCCTCGATCGCCGATCTCCCGCACGGAACGCCGGTTGCCCGCCTCTGGGCGGAGTTCGGCGGGGTCGACGAGACCGATGAGGAACGAGGGGCCCGCCTGCGTGCCCTGGCCGCAGCGGTCGCACCGACGCTCCTGGAGGACCTTGGGCTTTCCGGCGACCGGGTGACAGCGACGGAGTTCAACTCGCTGCGCTCGCTCATCGATGCCCGCACCCGGTACCGGCCCGAGGGGCGGGTGAGGGAGGCGCTGTTCGTTTTCCCCGATGACGGCGAGGCTCACAACCACGACCAGTGGCGGGACCACCTCGTCGATGACCTCTGCGTCGCCGGCGTCGCGGGAAACCACTATTCGTTCGTCCTCGGAGAGGATGCCGCGCTGACTGGGGCTCTCATCGGGGAGTACATCGAACACCGGCGCCGGGCGCCGGAAACGGACGACAGGGCAGTGGACCCGTCGTCCGATGGAATCGACCGGTCGCGGGACCGGGGAAACGAGATGGAAAGTGACTGATCGACGAAACGGCGGGGAAGCACGGGACCGCGACGCGGGCGAACCTGTGAAAGTGCTGGTGGCCGGAGGTACCGGCGTCACCGGACGGCTCGTCCGGGGGATGCTCGGCGCCGTCGACGGGATCGAGCTGGCCTACACTTCCCGAAAGAAACCGGACGATGGCCCGGGGCGGCACTTCCCGCTGAGGATCGCCGCCGGCCACAACGAGATCTGCAGGGTATTCCGCAAACACGATTGGGTGGTCAACTGCACCGGCCCGTTCGAGGTGCACGCAGACTCACTCGCCCGTGCTTGCATTGACTCAGGCACCGGATACATCGACGTCAACGATTCGATCGACGCCCGCCGCGCAATCATGGCCCTCGACGGGGATGCCCGGCGGGAGGGGGTTCCCGTGCTCACCGGGTTCGGCCTGTGCCCGGGCTTGTCGACGGCACTGTTGATTCTCGGGGCCCGCGCTGCGGGGGTCGAAGAGGTCCGCGATGTGCGGGTCGATCTGAGAATCGGCGCCGACCAGGAATCCGGGGCCGCGTCGGTCGAGTCGATGTTCCGGACCATTCGCGGCGGATACCGCGCGATGCTCGGCGGCGCCATTGTCGAAGTGCGGCGCAACCCGGTGTCGTCGCAAAGCGGAATCGGCTACGAATGCCCGGACGTCGACGTCGTACGCGAGGTGTGCCCCTCGATCCGTGGATATTCCTACCACGTCGCCTTCGATGCCCTCCCCGATGCGTTGGTGGAGAAGATCTGCACGTCGAGACTGTACGCGATGCCCGTTGTCTCCGGTCTGCTCGCCCGTCTCGGGGCGGCCGTGACATCGCGGAAGGCGCGGGCGAAGGGCACTCCGCAACCCGCCGAGCTGGTCGTCGCACTGTCGTCCGCCGGCGCGGGCGATGCGGGGCCGTCGGCCGAGACGACCGTCGTCCGGGCGACCGGCCCAGGTTCCTACAAAATGACCGCGGCGATTGCTGCCGCCACCGTTGTGGCGGTGGCGGGGAAGCCGGTCACGCCGGGGTGCCGGGATCTCGTCGGCCACCCCCGGCTCCTCGAACCGGTCCTCGCCTTCGCCCGCGATGCGGGCATCCATATCGAGGTGCCGCATGACAACCCGACCACGGGGCCGCTGCCGACAGCGGCCCACTGCGATTCCAAAGAAAAGGGGAAACGATGACGGATCAAGCTGAACGAGGTGCGGCGATCGTCGTCCGCAACCTCACGAAGAGCTACCCGATTGCGGGCAAAGCGGGCACCGCGCCCGAAGGCGGGGCAGGTGCCCCGCCGGACGGCGGGCGCAAGGGAAAGCGCGGTGCCCGGATGCGCAAGCATGTGCTCGACGGCGTGAGTTTCACCGTGCCCGCCGGGGCGATCGTGTCGTTCCTCGGCCACAACGGCGCAGGCAAGACCACTCTCATCCGAATCCTGTCGACGCTCATCACCGCAGACTCCGGCGAGGTGAGCATCTTCTCGCGCGATGTGAAAGAGGATCCGGCGGGCGTGCGCGCCGACATTGCCACCACCGGCCAATTCGCGGCGATCGACGAGAACCTCACCGGCCGGGAGAACCTGGAGTTCTTCGGGCGGCTGCGCGGACTCGACCGCGCCGACGCGGCCGCCCGCGCGACGGAACTACTCGCGCAATTCTCGCTCGCAGACAGTGCCTCGACGTTGGTGTCGGCCTATTCGGGTGGCATGCGGCGGCGCCTCGACATCGCCGCGTCGCTGTGCGTCGTGCCCAGGCTGCTGTTCCTCGACGAACCCACGACGGGGTTGGACCCGGTCAGCCGCGAAGAGCTGTGGGGCTTCATCCGGCAGCTGCGGGACGACGGAATGACCCTGGTGCTGACCACCCAGTACCTGGAAGAGGCGGAGGCGCTGGCAGACCACGTCCATCTGCTCAAGGACCGACGCATCGTCGCCAGCGGAACGCCGGAGGAATTGCGCCGCGACTTCGGGTCGCACGTGCTCCGCGTGTCCTTCGCCACCGCCGCCGGGGCGGAGGCGTTCGCCCGCTGCCTCGGGGGAACGTGCCTGGACCGCGCCCGCGTCGCGGGGAAGTCGGTGTCCCTCGACGTCGACCCCGGGCCGCGGATCCTCGAGGCGGTGGCGCGGGCGATGGAGGCCTCGGAAGCGTTGCCGGATTCGCTGAGCGTGTCGCCGCCCACCCTCAACGAGGTGTTCATATCGATGAACGCAGGGGGTGCGGCACGATGAGTGCGACGTCGGTCGCGGCGTTTCTCCGTCGGGATCTGCTGCTGTTGCGACGCAACACCGCGTCGCTGATCTCCATGTTCGTAGTTCCGCCCCTCTTCCTGCTGTGCCTGTACGCGGTGTTTGGGTACTCGGCGGGGCAATCCGGCTTCGGGTACCTGCGTTTCGTGCTCGGCGGCTGCCTGTTCCAGGCGGCGATGTTCACCGCCGCGGCGTCGGCGATGGCGGTGGGACAGGACGTCGAATCCGGGCTTGTTGACCGCGTGCGCGTGTTGCCCGGGGCCACAGGCGGCTATGTCGCCGGCAGGCTCGCCACCGATTTGCTGCGGATGTCCGCGTCGATCGCGGCGCTGCTGGTCGTCGCGTGGGCCTGTGGCCTCGACATGGCTGTCGGTGACGTCGCGTGGACTGTCCTGTGGTCACTGCTCGCCGCAGCGGTTCTGTCCCTGGTCACGGACGGGGTGATCCTGATGGTGCCCGCCCCGGTGTCGACGGCCTCATCGATCCAGGCGCTGGAAATGCTGCTGCTTATGTTCTCCACCGCGTTCATTCCGGAGACCGCTTTGGACGGCTCCCTGCGCGACGTCGTACGTCACATGCCGTTTTCGCCGATGATCGAGGTGATCAGGGCGGCGTCCCCGGACGCCTTCCCGGATAGCGCCGGGGAAGAGGCAGCCCTGTGGCTCGGCGTCGCGGTGGTCGCCGGAATCGTCCTGTTCATCCGCCGGTTCACCTCGAGGAGCGAATCATGATCGACGCCATCTTCGTGCATTTGCGGCGCATCGCCCACATTTGGCTGCGGCGCCCCGACTTCTGGTTCATGACGTTCATTGCTCCGCTCGTGTACCTGTTCATCGTCAACCGCATGTTCGGTGGCCTGGTCAGGCAGCTCACCGGAGAGTTCGAACTCCGGAACGCGGTCATCCTGGTCGTGACGGCGTGGGCGTTCATCCTGGCCATCACGGGATCGTCCACCGTGTTCGTTGAACGCAGCAATGGCTTCCACGAGCGGTTAATCACCATGCCGTCACCGTACGCGGCCGTGCCGGCCGCACGGATTATTGCCGAGTTCATCCGGATCATGGCGATGACGGTCGTTGTCGCGGCGGTGGCCGCCTTGCTTTCCGACGGCCCCCCGGAGGTGTCCTGGTGGTGGAGGATCGCGGTGACCGGCGCGATGGTTGCCGCGGCGGCCGCATGCACCGGCACGTACATCGCGTTCTCCATCACCAGCCCCCAGGGTTCCGTGGCCCTCATCCCGTTAATCATCGTTGCGATGTTCGTCAACACGGTGCTCATGCCCGCCGACCACTTCCGTCCTCTCCTGCGCGGAATCGCCGGGCACACCCCCGTATCCGCGGCCGGCGAGGCCGTCAACGGCACCGGGGCTGCGGGTCTGGTGGTCTGCGCGGCCTGGTTCTTAGGCATCGCCGTGCTCGCGGCGTGGGGCATCGCCGTGAAAACGAGGCCGGGGGAGGCTGCATGACGGGCACGTCCACGGGGGCGGCGCCGCCGATGACGGCCCGCGAACCCGAGCACCTAACCCGAAACCGCCGCGTGGACGCGGCCCACACACCCGGAGACAGAACCAGATGAAGTCGATTGCCCAGATCGTCCAGAACAACCGCAGACTCCTCGCGGCCTACGAGGACAAGGTCCAGCCGAGGTTCCTCAGCCGCTATGCGCGTGAACCGATGGACGCCGCCGCCGTGTATCGGAAGCTCCGTGCGCTGGATCCCGGGCCGGATGCGCCAGCCCGGGTTCTCGACCTCGGTTGCGGAACCGGGTGGCTCGCCCGCATGCTTGCCGCCGAGCCTCGCTATCGCAGGGCGAACATCGTCGGCTACGACCTGTCGCCCAATGCGATCCGCATCGCCCGCGAACGCGCCGCCGTCGAAGGGCTCGGGGCTCGGACGGAATTCCACGTCGCCGACGTCCTCGCGCCGCTCGCGGGAGAGCCCGGCGGGACCGATGAAATCTGGGTGTGCGGCGCGCTCCACCAAATGAAGGATGCGGGTGCTGCGCTCGGCAGGGTCGCCGGGCTGCTCGCCGACGGCGGCATCGCTTACGTGCAGACGTTCGCCGAGGATCCCGACGTGAACGAGCGGGTCGACATGGCCGTCATGGCGAAGATGGGCCACCGGGTGTTCCGGGGCAGCGAGCTCGAGGACCTCGCCGAAGCCAACGGGCTGAAGCTGGGCGGAGCCTCACGCGCCGGCATGGTGTACTTCTGCACTCTCACGAAGAAAAGCACGATCGGGGAGGCGGGCAAGTGAGCGCCGTGGACGGGACTGTAGGCCCGTGGTCACTGCTCGCCCCGATCCGGACACGGATGCGTGCGGTGGTCGCGTTATCCGTCCTGTCGTCGGTGGCTACCGTCGCTTCTCTGGTCGGCATCATCGACATCGCGATGACGTACCCGGAGGCCCCGGAGCATCGGACGTGGTTGGCCGTGGCTGTCATCGTCGTCGCCGCAACGGTGCGCATGGCCGCGGACGGCGCCGCCGGCATGCTCTCGCACCGGGCGGATAACGACCTGCAGCTCCACCTTCGGCGCCGGCTGGTCGCCCAAATCCGGAAGTTGCCGCTGGGCTGGCTGGACGCCCGGCGCTCGTCGGGAATCATCGGGTCGGTTGAGAAGGACGTCGCGGCTATCCACCAGCTCATGGGCCACACCGTCGGTGAGACCGTGGTGGCGGTGCTGGTTCCTATGCTTTCCCTCATCGCGCTCGTTGCGGTGGATTGGCGGATTGCGGCGGTGGCGGTCGTCCCGGTGCTGGTCACCTTCGCCCTGATGGGCGTGATGATTTCACGCGGAGCCGGTCTTCAGCGCGACTACGAGCGAGCCTCCGAAGGAGTGACGGCCGCGGTCATCGAGTTGGTGCGCGGTATCCCAGTGATGAAGTCCTTCGGACGCGCCAACCAGGGCGCGGGTCGCTACGATGCCGCGGCGCTGTCGTTCGTCCGCGCGTGGTCTGCCTGGTCCCGGCAGTCGAACATCTATCTCGGGGTCATCGACGTGGTGACGTCCCCGATCACAGTCCTCGCAGTGGTGTGCGGGGCCGGCCTCGCTCTGAGGGACGCCGCGGGAGGTCTACCGGAGGGGCTCGTTGCCGGGCTGGTTCTCGGCCTTGGACTCTCCGCGGCGATCGTGCGGGTGGCCATGAACTCCGAACCCATCATCGCGGGGATCGCTGCCCTGAAGTCCATCGCGGAGGTGCTGGGCACGCCGCCGATCGTCGAGCCCGCCGATCCGGTGCCCGTGCGCGGAGGCGCGCTCGAGGCTCGGAACCTGGTCTTCGCCTACGGCGATGGGCCGCGGGTCCTCGACGGGATGTCCGCGACGTTCGAACCGGGGACCCTCACTGCGCTGGTGGGGTCCTCCGGTTCCGGAAAGTCCACCGTCGCCCGGCTGTTGGCGCGTTTCTACGACCCCGTTGAAGGCTCGGTGCTGCTGGGCGGCGCCGATCTTCGCGACATCGCCGTGCGCGACGTGCACCGCTCGGTGTCGGTGGTGTTCCAAGATCCGCAGTTGCTCACGCTGCCGTTGCGGGAGAACATCCGGCTGGCCAGGAGAGACGCCACCGACGGCGAAATCATGGCGGCCGCGAAGCTCGCGAACCTCGATGCGGTCATCGCGGCGCTGCCGAAGGGCCTGGATTCGGTGGTCAACGTCGACGTGACCTTTTCCGGTGGTGAGGCGCAGCGCGTGGCCATCGCGAGGTCGATCGTCACGGACGCGCCGGTGCTCATCTTCGACGAGGCAACCGCTTACGCGGATCCGGCTTCCGAGGCCCTCATCCAGTCCGCAATCGAGCGTTTGGCCCGTTCACGGACGGTGATTGTGATCGCGCACAGGTTGAGCACGATCCGAAACGCCGACCGCATCCTCGTTCTCGATGGGGGAGCGGTCGCGGAGGCGGGTACCCACGACGAGTTGCTTGCGCGCGGTGGCCGCTACCGGGATTTGTGGCGCGCGTTCGCACTCGACGACGAACCATCCGCCCCGCGGGGCACTGAATTAGACGATGAAAAGGCGGGGAACCGATGATTCGGGACTTGTGGTCGATGACGGATCGGCGCTCGAGAATGACGCTGGCGTGGCTCATTGCGTTGGCCGCGCTTGCCGCGCTGGCTCAGGGAGCGGCGTTCGTCGCGCTGCTGCCGCTGCTGTCGGCTCTGGCCGAGGGAGATGATGCGACGGCGTGGCGTTTCACCGGCGTCATCGCCGGCCTCGCGGCCGCCCATGCGGTGCTGTCTCTCGCCGCGGGGACGGTCGGCAGGGCGAATTCCGCAGCGGTGCTGTCGTCCCTGCTGCGTTCCCTGGGCGAACGCGTGCTGACGTTGCCACTCGGGTACGTCACCAAGTCCACGGCCGGCCGCTTTTCGGAGATGGCATCGTCGGGTATCGCGTTCGCGGCGTCCGTGCCGCACGTGATCCTGCGGCCTGTCATCGCGGCGGCGGTTGCGCCGACCGTCATCGCCTTCGGAATTCTGGCGGTGGATTGGCGCGTCGGTTTGGTTCTCGTCGCGTCGGCGCCGGTGATCTTCTTCGCCTACCGGGCCATTGGTCGGGTCGGCGGGGAGTCGGACGAAGCGCATGCTGACGCCGTCGCTGCCGTCTCCGGCAGGCTGATCGAGTTCACCCGCTGCCAGCAGGCGATTCGCGCCGCGGGCGACGGTTCGGCGGCGGACGCGATGGTGGATGAGGCAATCCGGGCCCAACACGATGCGTTCGCGAAGGCGACGTCGACGCAGGGGGCGGTCATCGGACGGCTGGGTTCGGTCGTCCATGCGGTGTTCACGGCGGCGGTGATAGTCGCCGTGGCAGTCGCCGCGACGGGCGGGATGGCGCCGGCGCATTTGGCGCCGATGCTCATCGTGGTCGTCCAGTTCACCGGACCGATCACCACGGCGGGAGCGTTGTCCGGCGGTTTCGGTGCGGGCCGCAACACGTTGGCTGCGTTGCGTGACCTGCGGGCAATCCCCGCCCTTCCCGAACCTGCCGCACCGGAGCTGCCCGACGGGCATGACGTGGAGTTCCGCGACGTGAGCTTCGGGTACGGGGATAAGAAGGTTCTCGACGGCGTCAGCTTCCGTGCACCTCAGGGAGCGCTGGTTGCCGTAGTGGGACCGTCGGGGGCGGGCAAGACGACGGTCATGCGGCTGCTGTCGCGTTTTCATGATCCGGACTCGGGGGAGGTCCTCATCGGCGGGGTACCCTTGCCTCGGATTGGCACCGACGGCGTGAACTCGCTGGTGACCCCGGTGTTCCAAGAGACGTTCCTTTTCGACGCGTCCGTGCGGGACAACGTGGTCTTCGCCGATCCCGGATTCGGTTCCGAGCCCGGTGACGGGGACCGCTTGCGCGAGGCCGCCCGGCGTTCCGGGGTGGACCGCATCGTGGAGCTGCTGCCTTCCGGGTGGGATACCCCGGTGGGGGAGGAGGGGACGCTGCTGTCGGGAGGCGAGCGGCAGCGCCTCGCCATCGCCCGGGCGCTTCTGAAGGATTCCCCGGTGGTGCTTCTCGACGAGCCGACGTCCTCGCTGGATGCGGCCACTGAGCGGGCGATCGTCGGCACGATGGAGGCGTTGCGCGGCGATCGCACCGTGATTGTCGTCGCCCATCGCCTGCACACCGTTCGCGATGCCGACCTCATCGTCGTGCTTTCGGAGGACGGGACGGTCGCAGAACGGGGCACGCACGATGAATTGCTGGCGAAGGGCGGCCGCTACGCCGAGTCGTGGGCGTGCCGGACGGGGAGCTCCTCGGGCGCCTGATCCTCATCACCTGGTCGATGCCCTCACGGGCGCCCTGCCGCAGCTTCCCGAATCCCACCGCCAGGCGCTCGGTGGACAGAGCGAAAACGCGGACGAAAACGCCGAGCAGCACGAACACCGACGAGCTGTAAAGACTGAAGCTCCCGGGAACGTGAAAATAGCCCCCTTCCCGCTACTGCTACCGCCCGTGAATCTGGTTCTGCGCAATCTCCAGCCCGTGGCTGGCGATTAACTCCACCGCCTCCGCAGCAGTGGGCAGAGTGAAAGCGAGCTCCTCGCGTTCCTTAGCATTGAAATTACGCAGCACGTAGTCCGCCGGATCTTGGCGGCCCGGAGGACGGCCAATGCCAATACGCACCCGCATGTAGTCCTTCGTGCCCAACGACTTCGTGGTCGAGCGCAGGCCATTGTGGCCATTCTCGCCCCCGCCGCGCTTAAGCCGTACCACGCCTGGGTCCAGGTCCAGCTCATCGTGGACTACCACGACGTCGGTAGGTGCGACGTTGAAGAACTTTGTCAGCGCCGCGACCGGTCCACCCGACAGGTTCATGTACGTCCGGGGCTTAGCCAGAATCACCTGCCGCTCGCCACCGTCGGAAGTCTTGAACCGAGTCTGGACTATCTCAGCATTCGACTTCTTGTGCACGCTAAACGACGACGGCATCGGAGAAGTGCGGCTGGCTAGTTCATCTAGCACCAGATGCCCGACGTTATGGCGGGTGAGTTCATATTTGGGCCCAGGGTTGCCGAGCCCCACGACAAGCAGAGGTGTGGTGGAGGCGTTCATGAATTCAATCTTGGCACACGGTGCGCGGTCTGTTGGCTTCGGGGAGTTTCAAGAACAAAAAAGGGACGGACCAGAGTGTCCGTCCCTTTTTAGCTAAACGTGAAAGCCTGTACTGGTTCAGTCAGATAGAGCCATTCAGCGTTTGAATTACTCAGCCTCTTCCTCAGCCGGCTCATCCGGGGTCTCAGCCTCGCCCATGCCCTCGATGTCGGCATCGACGTCACCAGCCGGCTCTTCCTCCGGCTCGACAATGTTGAAGATGAGCAGGTCAGCGTCGTCGGTGAGGACCAGGCCCTCCGGCAGGGTAACGTCGCCGGCGTGAACCATGGTGCCGACCTCTGCACCCTCGACGGAGACCTCGATCTCTTCCGGAATAGCCAGAACCGGTGCGTTGACCAGAATGGTTTCGGCATCCTGCATGAGCAGGGCGCCCGGAGCGAGCTCGCCAGTCGGAACGACCGGAACCTCAACCTCAACCTTCTCGTCACGGTGAATGGCGAGCAGGTCAGCGTGGTCGATGTCGAGGGTCAGCGGGTTCTGGTCAACAGCCTTGACCATGGACAGCTGGGACTCGCCCTCGATGTTGACGTCCAGAACAGCGTTGACACCGTGGTTACGGATGACAGCGTGGAAATCCAGAGTGTCAACGAGGATGTGCTTCGGGGCATCCAGGTCAGCGCCGTAGATGACAACCGGGATGTCGCCAGCAACGCGGGCACGGCGAGCGGCACCCTTGCCGAACTCGGTGCGGTTACGAGCATCAATCTTGATGATGTTGGGCTTTGCCATGAAAATGGACTCCTAAACGATTCGATACTGAGTCGTCGAGTCGAGCACGTGCCGCATCCATGCCACCGTGGGCGCAAAAGTTGGGCTGCGAGCGTCGCGTCGATAACGGCAACCACCTACTGTGGCCGCCCTCGCCGAGACTTACCGGAGAAATTGTAGTGGACTAACAGGTCAAACAGCAAACCCCGCCACCACCAGCAAAACTAGGTTGCTGGTCGCGGCGGGGTGCCCGTCGGCAAGCGGAAAGAACTTATGCCTGACCCTCGAAGAGGGTGGTGACGGAACCGTTTTCGAAGATCTCGTGGATCGTCTTAGCCAGCAGTGGTGCGATTGGCAGGACGGTCAGGTTGTCCCAGCCCTCGGTGGACTGCGGCAAGGTATCGGTGGTGATGACCTCGCGGGCACCGCACTTCGACAGGCGCTCGCGAGCTGGGTCGGAGAAGACGCCGTGCGTGGTAGCGATGATGACATCCTCAGCGCCAGCCTCACGCAGCACCTTGACAGCGCCGGCGATGGTGCCGCCGGTGTCAATCATGTCGTCGATGAGCAGACAGGTCTTACCGGAGACCTCGCCGACCACGCGGTTGGCGACAACCTGGTTTGCGACATCGACGGAACGGGTCTTGTGAATGAAGGCCAGCGGGGCGTCGCCCAGGGTGTTGGCCCACTTCTCGGAAACCTTCACACGGCCGGCGTCAGGGGAGACCACGACCAGGTTGTCCAGGGAGTAGTTCTTCTTGATGTACTCCGACAGAATCGGCATGGCGTGCATGTGATCGACCGGGCCGTCGAAGAAGCCCTGAATCTGGTCGGTGTGGAGATCCACGGAGACGATGCGGTCAGCGCCTGCGGTCTTGAGCAGATCAGCGACCAGGCGAGCGGAAATCGGCTCACGGCCACGGTGCTTCTTGTCCTGGCGGGCGTATGGGAAGAACGGCAGGATAGCGGTGATGCGCTTGGCCGAACCGCGCTTGAGCGCGTCAATCATAATCAGCTGCTCGATGAGCCACTTGTTCAGCGGTGCCGGGTGCGCCTGCAGTACGAAGGCATCGGAACCGCGGACGGATTCCTCGTAGCGCACGAAGATTTCACCGTTGGCAAAATCACGAGCGGTCATCGGAGTCAGCTCTGTGCCGAGCTCCTTGGCAACTGCCTCGCCCAATTCCGGGTGTGCCCTTCCGGAGAAGAGCATGAGGTTCTTTTGGTTATCGATCCACTGGCCGGTCATCTGCCGTCTAGCCTTCCTGGTCTTCCTTGTTGTTGTCAGCGTTGTCAGCTACCTGCGCCGCCTGCGCTGCCTCAGCAGCAGCGGTACCTGGACGCTTCCGCTCGACCCATCCCTCGATGTTGCGCTGACGGCCACCACTGACCGCCAATGCTCCCGGAGGAACGTCGTCCTTAATAACAGTACCTGCACCTGAGTACGCACCATCACCCACGGTCACCGGAGCGATGAACATGGTGTCGGAGCCGGTGCGAACATGCGAGCCGATAACAGTGCGGTGCTTGTTGACGCCGTCGTAGTTCACGAACACGCTGGAGGCACCAATGTTGGAGTGCTCGCCAATCTCCGCATCGCCGACGTAGGTCAGGTGCGGAACCTTCGAACCGTTTCCGATCTGCGCGTTCTTCGCCTCTACGAAGCCGCCGAGCTTCGCGCCGACACCGAGTTTGGTGTTTGGGCGAATGTAGGTGAACGGTCCGACCGTCGCATCCTCGCCGATCTCCGAATCGGAACCGTGTGTACGTACGACGCTGGCGCGCTTGCCGACGACCATGTTGGTCAGTGTCGTGTCCGGTCCCACGGCGGCCCCGTCGCCAATCACGGTCTTGCCGTGCAGCTGCGTGCCCGGCAGAATCGTGACGTCGCGGCCGACTTCCACCTCAACGTCAATCCACGTGGTGTCCGGGTCGACGATAGTGGCGCCCCCGCGCATAGCTGCCTCGCAGGTGCGACGGTTGAGTTCGCGGCCAAGGGTAGCCAGCTGGACGCGGTCATTGACACCGGCGACGACGGTGGCATCGGCGAGGCGGTGGCCTCGCACTGAGCGGTCGGCCTCACGGGCGATGCCGATGACATCGGTGAGGTAGAGCTCGCCCTGGGCATTGTTGGTGTCCAGCTGCTTGAGAGCGTTTGCCAGGGTCTCGGCATCAAATGCGTAGACACCGGAGTTGACCTCGGTGATCTCGCGTTCCTCGTCGGAGGCGTCCTTTTCCTCCACGATGCGCAGAACTTCGCCGTCGGCGTTGCGAACGATGCGGCCGTAGCCGTGCGGGTTGTCAGCAGTGGAGGTCAGCACAGTCACAGCAGCGCGTGGCTTGCGGTTGTGCTCTTCGAGCAGTGCCTGGAGCGCTTCGGAATCCAGCAGCGGAACATCGGAAGTGGTCACCAGGATGGTGCCATCGAAGTTCTGCAGCTCGGGGTGCTCCAGCGCGCACTGAACAGCGTGGCCGGTACCGTTTTGCTCGTCCTGGTGGGCAATGACGACACCGCCGGAGTGCTCGGTGTCCAAGACCCAAGCTCCAATCGCGTCAATTACCTTTTCGCGCTGGTGGCCAACGACAACAGCAATCTCATCCGGATTAATGCCCTTGGCGGCATAGAGCGCGTGCTCCAACATGGTACGACCGCCGATAGCGTGCAGCATTTTCGGCGTATCGGATTTCATTCGGGTGCCTTGACCCGCGGCGAGAATGACCACAGCGGTGGCCGAACCGTTTGACATGAAACTTGCTACTCCTCGGTCAGGGTGCATCACGGTCACGGCGGGGCGAAAAGTCACTTCTTAATTAAGGGGCCGGCCCCCCGCTTGCTCTCCCACCAGGACTCGAACCTAGAATGCCGGTACCAAAAACCGGAGTGTTGCCATTACACCATGGGAGAATGGGGCAAACGCGAAAAATTGCATGGCTGATTCGACGCTGATTCGACTCAGCCAACTCGCTTGCGCCTGCGATATACGATAGCAAGACTTTAGCCACTAATCTAAAAGCATGGCCTCCAATTCTCCGAGACGACGTATGACCGGTCCACAGCGCAAAGCTCAGCTGACAGAAGTCAGCCGTGGAATCTTTGCCGCCAAGGGGCTTGATGCCGCCTCAATGGAGGAGATCGCTGCCGCAGCCGGGGTCTCAAAGCCGGTTGTCTACGAGCATTTCGGCACCAAAGAGCGGCTCTACCAGGCAGTTGTCGACCAGGAGATGAAGACCCTGGAGGCCACGATTAGGGAAGCGTTGTCCCTGGGGCGCTCGCGTTACCGCATCGAACAGGCGGTGTTGGCACTGCTGACTTATGTGGAGGAAAACCCGGAGGGATTCTCCATTATTTCTCGCGACCCCGGCGTGGCGGGTGGCTATGAGACGCTGCTGAATAATGCCACTGAGTCGGTTACGCCTATCCTCGCCGAGGCTTTCAAACGCGCCGGCTTCGACCCGGCCATGTCGGTGCTCTACGGAAACTGCATGGTCGGTATGGTTTCGCAGACCGCTCGCTGGTGGATGGAGAAGCGCAGTCCGGATAAGGAGACGGTGGCGGCGCACATCGTGAACCTGTGTTGGAACGGGCTGGCCGGCATGGAGGGTTCTCCGACTCTGCATGGTTCCGCTGATGTGCCAGCGGCCGCTGAGGGCGCGAAGTTTGGAGCAGGTGCTGCAGCGGACCCGATGCAGGTGGCGGAGAACGGCTAACCAGCACGCAGGGTGGATCCGGGGTGCATGGTTATATTGGGGCTATGCCAACTTCTGCGTCTTCCTCGGCGAAAGCCACACCCAGCATTCTGCCGAACCCGCTGTCGGGGCTGGAAAGCCTCGTTGTCACGGATCCTCAATTTGTCGGCGTGCTCGGGCGCATCGGCGAAGACGAGCTGGCGCTCACGGGTGCGGACGCGGTGCGTTCGCACCTTATTTACGCCATGTCTACGAAGGTGCCGGTGCTGGTCGTCACGGCTACCGGCCGTGAGGCGGAGGACCTGACCGCCGAGGTCAAGTCGATGATTGGCGACCGTGTAGCTATGTTCCCCTCGTGGGAGACGCTCCCGCATGAGAAGCTTTCGCCAGCGGTGGATACCGTGGCGCAGCGTCGTAAGGCGCTTTACGACGTTCGCCGGGGCAAAGTCGACGTTCTGATTGCGGCGGTGCGCTCGTTGGTGCAGCCGATTGTGGACGACCTCGAGGCTGAAGCCAGCGCCCCCATTCACGTCCAACTGGACCGGGACTGCGAGAACCTGGTTGAGCGGCTGGTGCATCACGGCTATTCGCATGTGGACATGGTCGGCAGGCGTGGCCAGTTTGCCGTGCGTGGCGGCATCGTCGATGTTTTCCCTGCGACCGAAGAGCTGCCGGTACGTATCGAGCTCTGGGGTGACGAGGTCACCGACCTGCGCGCTTTTTCCGTCGCTGACCAGCGCACGATCTCTGAGGTAGAGGTCGACCAGCTGGATATCTTCCCGTGTCGTGCACTGCTTATCGACGACGATGTGAAGGCCGCCGCGGAGAAACTCGCCACCACGCGCTCTGGCCAGGTCCAAGAAATGCTCACCCGCATCGGCGATGGCCAGTGGGTGGAGGGCATGGAATCGCTGATCCCACTGATTAGTCAGCATCCGATGAAGATGCTCACTGAGGTCATGCCGGAGAAAACGCATGTGCTCATGTGCGGGCCGGAGCGCATTCGCTCCCGCGCACAGGACCTTATCAGTGCAGGCGAGGAGTTTATGGCCGCAGCGTGGGAAACTGCTGCGATGGGCGGCTCGGCGCCAATCGCCACCGATGGGTTGGAGCCCAGCGCGTACCGCAGCTTGGCCTCTATCCCGATGCCCACTTCGTGGCATATTTCCCCGCCCGGCATGTTGGAGGCGGGAGTCACCGAAGATGATGTGCTGCCACTGACCTTTGAGCCTGGGCCCGCGCCACGCGGCGACTTAAAGGAAATTGGTCACCTGATGAAGCAGCTGCGCGATGCCACGGTCGCGGGGGAGCGAGTGGCGTACGTGGCGGCGACGCCCGCGGGGGCGCGTCGGCAAGCGGAAAAGTTTAGGGAAGCCGGAATTGCGACGCGCATGGCGGCGGGCCCGGAGTATCCCGAGTCCGGAAGAATTACGGTCTACCAGGGTGTTTTGCACGGTGGCCTGGTGTTCCCGCGAATCCCCGGTGGCGCGCTGACTCTAATTACCGAGCAGGACATCACAGGTAACCGCATCGCGGAAGGCGCGCTTGGTGGGCGCCGCAAGCCGGCGAAGCGCCGTGGTCGCGTGGATCCGCTGGCGCTGAAGGCCGGTGACTATGTCGTACACGACACGCATGGCATCGGTCGGTTTGTGAAGCTCACTGAGCGCACCATCGGCACGGGCGAGGATCAGGCTCGCCGCGAGTACGTGGTGCTCGAGTACGCACCGAGCAAGCGCGGAGGCCCCTCGGACCAGCTCTACGTGCCGATGGAGAGCCTGGATCTGCTGTCGCGCTATGTCGGCGGCGAAAAGCCCGCGCTGTCGAAGATGGGTGGCTCGGACTGGAAGTCCACCAAGCGCAAGGCCCGTGGTGCTGTCCGCGAGATTGCGGAAGAGCTGGTCAAGCTCTACGCCGAGCGCCAAGCCGCGCCGGGCCACGCGTTCGCGCCGGATACGCCATGGCAGCAGGAGATGGAGGATAACTTCCCCTTCACAGAGACTGAGGACCAGCTTCAGGCCATCGACGAAATCAAGTCCGACATGGAAAAGCCGGTGCCGATGGATCGCGTGCTCATCGGCGATGTCGGCTACGGCAAGACCGAGGTGGCACTGCGTGCTGCCTTCAAGGCAGTTCAAGATGGCCGTCAGGTGGCAGTGTTGGTGCCGACCACGCTTCTGGCGCAGCAGCATTTGACCACTTTCACTCAGCGTATGGAGGGCTTCCCGGTCACCATCCGTGGACTGTCCCGCTTCACCTCGCCGAAGGACTCCAGGGAGGTCCTCGAAGGGTTGAAGAACGGGACGGTCGACATTGTTATCGGCACGCATCGTCTCCTGCAGACCGGCGTGCAGTGGAAAGAACTCGGCCTGGTCATCGTTGACGAGGAGCAGCGTTTCGGCGTCGAACACAAGGAACACATCAAGGCGCTACGGCACCACGTCGACGTGCTCACCATGTCCGCAACACCAATTCCGCGCACGCTCGAAATGTCGATTGCCGGCATCCGCGAGATGAGTCAGATTCTCACCCCGCCGCAGGACCGCCACCCGGTGCTGACATACGTCGGCGCGCAGTCCGACAAGCAGGTCGCCGCTGCTATCAGGCGAGAGCTGCTTCGCGACGGACAGGTGTTCTACCTGCATAATAAGGTGGAAACCATTGACAAGGTCGCCCAGAATATCCGCAATTTGGTGCCCGAGGCCCGCGTGGTAGTGGCCCACGGTCAGATGGGGGAGGAGCAGCTGGAGCGCACGGTCGATGGCTTCTGGCAGCGCGAGTACGACGTGCTGGTGTGTACCACCATCGTGGAGACCGGCCTGGATATTGCCAACGCCAATACGTTGATTGTGGAAAACGCCCACCATATGGGTCTTTCCCAGCTGCACCAGCTGCGTGGTCGTGTGGGCCGTTCCCGTGAGCGCGCCTATGCCTACTTCCTCTACCCGGAAAATCAGACGCTGACGGAGACTTCCTACGACCGTCTGTCCACGATCGCGCAGAACAATGACTTGGGTGCCGGTATGGCTGTGGCCATGAAGGACCTGGAAATGCGCGGTGCCGGAAATATCCTCGGTGCGGAGCAGTCCGGTCACATTGCCGGTGTCGGCTTCGATATGTACGTCCGACTGGTTGGCGAGGCCGTGGCCGCGCTGAAGGCAGTGGCCGATGGTGAAACTCCGGATGCTTCCGATAACGAACCGAAGGAAGTGCGGATCGATTTGCCGGTCGATGCGAATATTCCGGCCGAATATGTGTCGTCGGAACGCCTACGTCTAGAGGCGTACCGCAAATTTGCTGCCGCCAGTGCGCTGGACGATATCGACGTAGTGCTCGAAGAGCTTGTTGACCGTTACGGAACCCCACCCATTGAGGTGGAGAGACTGGCGGTTATTTCACGACTTCGAATTATTTGCCGGGAATTCGGCGTGCATGAAGTTCAAGCCATGGGTGCGCACATTAGAATAACCCCTATGGAGCTTGCTGACTCCAAGCAGGTGCGTCTCAAGCGCCTGTATCCACAGGCGACCTATCGTGCGGCAACGCGCACGGTTTCCGTCGGAATGCCGAAGGAAGGGCGAGGGTTGCGGGCAAAACCTGTCCGCGATATTGCATTGGTGCAGTGGGTAGCAGACTTCTTGACATCGATGGCGGGAATTCCACGTATGGATATCTCGCACATGGGAAAGGACTAGAAACCGTATGACTATCATCAAGCTCGATAGCCGCTTTCCAACTGCGATTCCGCTGGAAGCCGCTAGCCTGCTGACCGGTGAAGTCAGCTACACCGAAGAAGTCCCGATCCGTGTGCGCTGGGCAATCGCCGACGCCGGTGGGCACTCGGTGTCCCAGGCGGAGATTCTGGTCACCACCGATATGGAAAACGACGAGGTACTCGATCGCCTCGATGCGGGCGAGAAGGTCTACTCGGTCGAGCTGGATGATGCACCGGACCCAGCAGCTCCGGCAGCTCAGGTTGCGGCGGCTCCCCAGCAGGACTCGGTGCAAGAACCTGAGCCAGAACCGGTTGCAGAGCCTGTTGCAGAACCGCTGACTCCGCAGGAACAGCTTGCCGCAGCTCGTCTGCCCCACGTCGTCGAGGCCGTGGACATCATGGCGGCCGCACGGCGCACGGGGCAGTGGGAAGCTCGCCAGACGCACAAGAGCCTGCTGCCGTATCTCATTGAAGAGACCTACGAGTTTGTCGACGCAGTCGACGAGGGCGGTGACATTCGTAGCGAGCTGTCAGATCTGCTGCTGCAGATCCTCTTCCACGCTGAAATCGCGGAGGACTTCGACTTCGACGATGTGGCGACCGACTTTATTTTAAAAATGCGCGCTCGTCAGCCGTACCTCTTCGACGGCACTGTGGCCGAGGGAGAGATGGTGTCGGAGGAAGAACAGGAGCGACTGTGGGCTTACGGCCGCGGACGTCCGCGCTCGAACCCAGCTACGCAGTTGCCAGCTCTGACTTTGGCTGAGGAGGCCATCCGCCGCGCACGTGCGCTGGGACTTTCCGATGCAGACATTCCTGTGGAGATTCTGGTTCCGACCCCGGGGCTGGAGACTGAGTCCGGTGCGGAAGAGCGGACCCGACAGGCTTCACGCGCATTCCTGGCTGAGCTGGCTCAGATGGAGAATCAGCAGGCCGGCAGAGCTGAGCAGTGGGCAGCGGGCAGCGAAGATAACGAAGAGGCTGAGGACCTCGGCCCGTCGGAAAGCGACAGCTAGTTTCCAGCAAAAGTGATTTCTGTCCTCGAGTTTGAGTGATTTTTACGGTTTACCCCGTAGAGTAATTCCCCATGCCTTCTAATTCTCCCTTTGATGAATACGCGCACCCCGCACCCCGCGGGGCGAAGTCGCGTGGCCGCAGTAAGGGGAAAAAGAAGTCCTCGAGAGGCTGTGGCTGCCTCGGTCTAACCTCCCTGGCGGTGCTGATTATCATTGGCACGGTTGGGGCGTTGGCGATGTTCACTGGCCCCGTTATCCCGTCGTTGACCAAGAAGCCGATTCCGGAAAATGTGCCGCCTGCTGCGGCTGAGCCACCGCCGATGATTGATGTCAACGCGCCCGGGCGCACCTCGGAGCAGCTCCGACAGTGGGCGCAGCAGATTTCCCCGAAGACTGGTATTTCTGAGGACGCTCTCCGCGCCTACGGCAACGCATATGTGATTGCAGCCGAACAGTTCCCGAACTGCCACCTGGAGTGGAACACGCTTGCGGGACTGGGCAAAGTGGAGACTAATCACGGCACGTACTCGGGCAATTGGCTCAAGCCGGCGCATATCGGTGCCGATGGGGTAGTGCGCCCGACGATTATCGGTCCGCCGTTGGACGGCACGAGCGGGTTTGCTGAGGTTCTTGATACTGACAACGGCGAACTCGACGGTGACACAGAGTATGACCGCGCTGTGGGGCCGATGCAGTTTATTCCTGAGACCTGGCATCGCTTTGCGATGGATGCCTCTGGTGATGGTGTCGCCGACCCCAACAACATCGACGACGCAACTGCGACCACGGCACGGATGCTCTGCAGTGGGGAACGCGACCTCGCCACCCCGGAAGGGTGGGCATCTGCAATTCGCTCGTATAACCAGTCTGAGCAGTATCTTCGCGATGTTCGGGATGCTGCGGCGAACTATGCGCTGAATCAGCCCGCATAGGGTGAAAAGGATTTAAGGCGAAGGTTGGCAAACCGTGCCACAATTGGAGTCATGTGCCGGAACGGTTCCGGCGGAAAGGTGACCTATGGCTGCAATCATCGAGTTGAACGCACGCGAAATTCTGGACTCCCGTGGTAACCCGACCGTTGAGGTTGAGGTGCTGTTGGAAGACGGCGCTGTGGGCCGCGCTGCGGTTCCGTCCGGTGCCTCCACCGGCGTTCATGAGGCACACGAGCTCCGCGATGGCGGAGACCGTTACCTGGGCAAGGGGGTCGAGAAGGCTGTCCGCGCTGTGCTCGAGGAGATTGAGGACGCAATTATTGGCCTCGAGGCTGAGGACCAGCGTCTGGTTGACAAGACCATGATTGAGCTGGACGGCACCGACAACAAGTCCCGCCTGGGTGCTAACGCAATCCTGGGTGTTTCCATGGCTGTTGCCAAGGCTGCTGCTGAGTCCGCTGGCCTGGATCTGTTCCGCTACGTCGGCGGCCCGAACGGTCACGTTCTGCCGGTTCCGATGATGAACATCCTCAACGGTGGCGCACACGCTGACTCCGGCGTTGACGTCCAGGAGTTCATGATTGCTCCGATTGGCGCCCCGACCTTCAAGGAAGCACTGCGCGTCGGTGCTGAGGTCTACCACGCACTCAAGAAGGTCATTAAGGACAAGGGCCTGTCCACTGGCCTCGGTGATGAGGGCGGCTTCGCTCCGTCGGTTGACTCCACCAAGGCTGCTCTTGACCTGATTGTTGAGGCAATTGAGGCTGCAGGCTACAAGCTGGGCGACGATGTCGCTCTGGCTCTCGACGTTGCTTCTTCCGAGTTCTTCAAGGACGGCAAGTACCACTTCGAGGGCGGCGAGCACACCGCTGAGGAGATGGCAGCTGTCTACGCTGACCTGGTTGAGAACTACGCCATCGTCTCCATCGAGGATCCGCTGCAGGAGGATGACTGGGAGGGCTACACCACCCTGACTGCTCAGCTTGGTGACAAGGTCCAGATCGTCGGCGACGACTTCTTCGTCACCAACCCGAAGCGTCTGGCAGAGGGCATTGAGAAGAAGGCCGCTAACGCTCTGCTGGTCAAGGTCAACCAGATCGGTACCCTGTCCGAGACCTTCGAGGCCGTCGCAATGGCTCACAACGCCGGCTACAAGTCCATGATGTCCCACCGCTCCGGTGAGACTGAGGACACCACCATCGCTGACCTGGCCGTCGGCCTGAACTGTGGCCAGATCAAGACCGGTGCTCCGGCTCGCTCCGAGCGCGTTGCTAAGTACAACCAGCTGCTGCGCATCGAAGAGTACCTCGGCGATGCCGCAGTCTACGCTGGCCGCAGCGCTTTCCCGCGCTTCAAGTAAAGAGCTGAGGCGCTGCGAAAGCTGCGTCTAGCACTGCCCGTCCGCACCACGCACGTGGTTGTGGGGGGTTAAGCGACAAAATGTGTGTCTGCTATCGGCGTGTCGCGGGGTTAGATGTGGCCTTTTTGGATGCCGATTGAGTGTGTGTACTCGGTATCGATACCGTTGTCGTAGAGGGCTGGTTGTCCTGTTTCATAGTCGGCTTGGTTCTCGTTTCGGGTCAGGGTTGTAACTTTGGCGAGTTGGTTCTGGCCCCAGTTGGACTGTCTGGCGATTTCTATTGGATCGCCAGGCAGTTCCGTTTTCAGATACAGCCACCAATCCAGCATTTTGCGTTGGTGCTCACCGCGTCTGCCGCGATGAGTTCTTGCAAGGAGCTTCAGCTGGGCGTTGATGCCGCCTTCAAGACTGTTGGTGGTGGATTTGATCCGGTGCGGCTCGAGCACACCTTTCGGGGGCTTGAGGTAGACAAACAGCAGGTCATTGCGCCACAGGTGGTTGAGACTGTTGTAGGCCTTGCGCACGTTGACATGGGTCCACACGAGTGTGTCTTTTGCTGTTTTCGGGTCTTTGACCTGTGTCTTTTCGTTGAGCCAATCCTTGTAGAGCGTGTGAAACTCTTGCAGTTGTGCACCCCATTGTGCAGCCTCGTCCAGGGTGGTGATGCGGGTGAGTTTCAGCGGGAGTCGGTAGATGGTGCGGCCAGCATCAGTGCGTGGTCGTGAGGTGGTGTAGCGGCGTACTCTGCGTTGGGCGTGCACGAGGCAGCGTTGGATTTTGGTGTTTGGCCAGCACGTTTTAATTGCGCTTGTGGCTCCTCGGCCACCGTCGATCACAGCGATCAACGGTGCTTCGATGCGCTCGAGCAGGCGCTTGTAGTCGTGTGTGGTTTCTTGTTTGCACCAGTGCCAGGCGATGACGTGGTCGAGCGTTGCCGCCACGATCAGACAGCCACCTGCGGTGTAGGTGCCGTCGATGAAGATCTGGTCGTAGACCCTGCCTGTATGGCCGATGGTCGGGTCAGGCACGTCAACCAGCCAAAAGGCATCGAATTTGCGCTGCAGCGTACGTGTCGAGCAGCTCATGTTGCCGGCGATCGCCGCAAGACTGGTCCCGGCGGTCAGGTGCTGGATGAACGCACGAAATAGGGCTGCGTTGGTGATATCGCTGCGCTGCTTGGTCAGTGAAGCACCGCAGATTTTGCACCGCCACCGGGTCGTCCCGTTGCTGGTGGTGCCGTTTCGTTTCATATCGCCGCCACAATGGCAGCGTGGTCGGTTCTTTGGCATTGGGCAACCGAACCACCGCTCCGTAGCACACCATGGCAGCCACACCGGGGATTTTCGCAAGAGAGGGCCAATATATGCTTTTGGAGCATATATTTTCCGCAAACGCGGAGTTCAGAGCATGAAAATCAACGATTCCGGACACACATTTTGTCGCTTAACCCTTTCTCGCCGATGACGCTTCGGTTCTTGTCATTGTCGATCAACCCAACAACATCGGCCGGTTAACCGTCGCAGTCGCCCAAGACATGGGGGCCGACGTTCGCTATCTACCGGGGCTTGCGATGCGGCAGCTCTCTCGCATCCACGTCGGCAACTCCAAGACCGATGTGCGCGACGCCTACGTCATCGCCCATGCCGGTCTTAAACTTCCGGATGCCTTGCGCAGCGTCGACCGCGTTGAGGAAGTCTTTATCCAGCTGAAAGTGCTCAACGGTATTGACGAAGATCTCGCCCGGGCCTACACACGCCTGATTAACCAGATGCGATCCGCGCTCGTGGGAACCTATCCTGCATTCGAACATGTTCTGCGCGGACAGGTGATTCATCGCAAGTGGATCCTCCACCTACTTGCGAAATACGGTGGCCCCACCAAGATTCGACGCGTCGGTAGAGCACGTCTGGCAGCCTTTGCGCGCAGTCACAGGGCGCGCAATCCTGAGCCTGTCATCGATGCCATGCTTGCTGCCATCCACGGGCAGACCGTGTCCATTGCCGGGGCAGAATACGCCGAACTTGGCGTAGCAATGTCCGCCAAAGATGCATTGGCCAAACTCGAGCATCGTAAAGAAATCGAGGCACAGGTACTCAAGCTCATCCAGGACATTCCTCACACCGAGATTCTTTTATCCATGCCCGGCATCGGTCCGCGTAGCGCCGCGCAGATCCTCATGACCGTTGGCGATATGTCCGACTTCCCCGATGCAGCGCACCTAGCGTCCTATGCAGGCCTATCACCGCGGACGAATCAGTCGGGAACGTCCATCATGTCGAATTCGCCCAACCGGGCTGGCAACAAAAAATTAAAGAACGCCCTATGGCAATCGTCTTTTGCATCGATCAGATTCCACGAGCGTTCCCGACAATTCTATGAACGAAAACGCAAAGAAGGCAAAAGACACAACGCCGCAGTTGTCGCACTCGCACGCCGACGCCTAAACGTTCTCTTCGCCATGATGCGTAGCGGCGAGCTCTACCGAGACATCTCCACAGTCCAAGAGGTCACAGCAGCTTAGAACCAACAGCTCCCATCCAAGCCGATTGAGCAGCAAGCCCAATCGGCTCCTCGAGATGCCCGAAAACAACATTCACACGGCGAAGCAGAAGCCCTTCATACCCCCAACAACCTCACCCACGGAGTTGACAACCTATATAGGAACACCCCCTCAACACAAAGCCTAGTTGGAGCGGCGGCGCAGCAGCACCAGGAACCCAGCAACGACGAGGGCCAAAACGCCCAGGCCGATCGCGACGTTGCGCCAGGAAGCCGATGGCTCAGCCTCAGCTTCCGGAGAAGCGTCCGCGGAAGAATCCGCACCCTCACCACCGACGACGCCTCGGATCCACTCGGCCTGCTCGGCAACCGGCGCCACCGCGACGGCGGCATTAGAGGTCATTTCCTCCTCCGTCGGGTTGTCCGGGTCCTCGAAGAGTCCAGCCGACATGATGCCGGCGACCTTGCCGTCGGCGAAGATAGCGCCGCCGGAGTCGCCCGGCTGGATACGGGCGCCGTTCTTGAGGGCGACCTCGAGGGCGGTTGGGGCGTCGAAAAGGGCGAGCGGGGAATCGCCGCGGACCTCGGCCTCGGCGGAGGGCAGCTCGGTGGAGCCTCCCGAGCCGTCGGAGGACCAGCCGTAGATGTTCACAGCGCCGGCGGGGACCTCGTCTGCAACCTCGGCGAACGTATCTAGCTGCATTTCCTCTTCGGTGTGGAGCAGGGCGATGTCGCCGCGCGGGGCAACCTCGTGGCGGTCCACCTTGTAGACGCGCTGGTCGTCTCCCTGGCCGGTGCGCACCGAGCCGCCCGGCTTGGCGGCGGCCTCGACGCAGTGGCGGGCGGTGATGACCCAGTGGGGGTCGATGGCGGTGCCGGTGCAGACGCCGTCGTCGGGATCGGAGTCGTCGACACGCACGGAGACCACGGGCTTGGCTTCGTCGACGTCGCCGGCGAAGGTGGTGCTTTCCATCGCCCATGCGGGCTGGGCGACGAGGGCGCCTGCGACGGCGAGGCTAGCTGCGAGCTTTTTCACGATTGTTCTCCTTCACTACCGCGGTGATGCGGCGAATTACAGTTTCAAGCGGCCCGCGCTGAAATATCGCGAGCCATACGTAAGCGATCACGATGGCGCCGCCCACGGTCACCCAAACGTTGAGCCACTCGGCGGTGAGCACGTGGATGCAGTACAGAGTCAGCGGCATCCGGCCCAGCGGGGCGAGCCATCCGAGCCAGCGTTGCGCCAGGCAGCACAGGGCGCAGATGCTTATCGACGCCCCCACGCTGCCCACAACGTCCATGAGTCCTCCGGTGTGGCCGGTGGCGTCGAGAAGCGGTGGCAACGGTGTGGTCCAGCGCAGCGCCACATCCAGGGCGAACAGCGCCCCGCCGACCACGAGGCCGGGCCACAACGGCATGTAGCGTTTGAACAGGATGCCGGCGATCATGAGCGTGGCCCACATCATGGGCGGGTACGGCCAGGACGACGGCGCGAGCACCGCCGAGCCAAAAGTGAGGGCGCACGCGAGCCACAGCAACAGTGGTGTGTCCCAGCGTGGCGCCCAGGCGAGCAGCGCCATGCAGACCCCGATGGTGCCGAGCACCACCACGATCGACCCCGAAAATGGGGCGAGCGCGAAGTGCAGGGCGATCAGAAGGATGCCGCGCACGATGAACTCGGCGGGCTGGGCGCGCATGTACCCCATTGAGACACCGGCGATGAAGGCGAACAGTGCGGCCGGGAAGCCGAACAGCACCTGTGCAGTGATGCCCTCTTGGACGGTGAGGTGCGCGACCATCATGGCGACGAGTGCCACCGCGCGGGCGGCGTCGATTCCTACGTTTCGGGTCTGCATGGCTGTGGAAGTTACGCAGCCAGATGTTGCGGTGACGTTAACGTGGGCGCAACACCCCCGCCGATACGATCGGGCTCATGACAATTCGGGTACTTGTGATCGACGACGAAGCCTATCTCGCCGACGCCATCGCCACCGCACTCAACAACGCAAACATGCAGGCTAGTGCCGTGTATGACGGCTTGGAGGCGCGTTCGCGTATCGACGACACCCGCCCCGACGTCGTCGTGCTCGACCGGGACCTGCCGGGGTTGCATGGTGATGAGGTGTGCAGGTGGGTCGTCGATACGCATCCCGCGACCCGGGTGATCATGCTGACCGCGTCCGGCTCCCTGGACGACAGGCTGGAAGGCTTCGGGCTCGGCGCCGACGATTATCTGCCCAAACCGTTCGAGGTGCCGGAGTTAATCGCGCGGGTTAATGCGTTGGCGAAGCGCAACGCCCCGGCGCGCGGCGAGGTGTATCGCTGCGGGGATGTGCGCCTAGACACCTTTCGGCGCGAGGTCACCCGTGGTGGCGAGACGGTGCCACTGAGCCCGAAGGAGTTCGCTGTGCTCGAGGTACTCATGGAGGCCGACGGCGGGGTGATCTCTGCCGAGGACCTGCTCGCGGAGGCGTGGGACGAAAACGCGGACCCGTTCACCAACTCCCCGCGCGTGACGGTGTCGCACCTGCGCAAGAAGCTAGGCGAACCGCGCATCGTGCACACCGTGGCCGGCGCCGGCTACTACGTGGCGGAGGAGGAACGATGAGGCTGAGTTTGCGGGCCCGCATTACGGTGATGTTCGTGGCCACGGTGCTTGGGATGGGGTTGGCTCTGATCGGGCTGGTGTATGCCTACCTGAAGCTCACCCCGGTGCCGGTAACGGCCACCTTCCCCACGGTGGAGGACGGTGTCATCATCGACGGTGCCGTGCCGATCACCAGCGAGATCCTGCGCCGCGTCCTCCTCGCCTCCCTGTCGGTACTTGCCCTGTTGACCCTGCTTGCGGGTGTGATCGGCTGGTTCGTGGCAGGCCTGGTGATCAAACCTCTTCGCGACATTGCCGACGACGCCGCCTCCGTCACCCGCGGCGACCTCTCAGCCCGCATCACCCACCATGGTCCCGACGACGAGGTCGGCGAACTCGCAGACGCGCTCAACGTCATGCTCGACGAATTGGCGGGCGCAGTGGAGCGCCAGCGCCGGTTCGCCTCCAACGCCTCCCATGAGTTGAAGACTCCGATCGCAACCATCCAGACCATGGCAGACGTGGCCCTGACCGGCGACGACGGCGGGCTGCGTCCCACGCTAACCCGCGTGCGCGAGGTCAACGCCCGCAGCGCCGACACCGTCGCCGCCCTACTCCAGCTGGCCAACGTGGACGTGCGCGACCGGCAGCGCCTCGACCTGGCAGAACTGTGCCGCGAGGTGTGCGCCGACCGCAACGTCCCCGCCGACGCCGTGCCCGTGACCGTGGACGCCTCCCCCACCCTGACCCGCCAGGCGGTGGACAACCTGGTGCGCAACGCACTCACCCACGGCAACAACCCCGCGCTCACCCTGCGCAAGGTGGGCAACTTCGCTGAGGTCACCGTGGAATCCGGCGGCGAGACCTACTCCGCGGCCGAGGTTGCAACCTGGACCGAACCATTCGCGCGCGCCGAACGCACCGCAGGTGCCGGCCACGGGCTCGGGCTGGCACTCGTCGATGCGATCGCGAACGCCCATGGCGGATCCCTGGTGCTTGCGCCGCGGGCCGGTGGTGGGCTCGTCGCAAAGCTATCGCTTCCGGCCTAAAGCTCCCGGATGTAGAGCAGCATGCGGGAGCCTTGCTCGATGTTGGTCAGGCCGTGGCGTTCGTAAAAGCGGCGCGCATCGGTGTCTACCTCGTCGACGTTGATTTGTAATTCGCCGGCGCTGTGCTTGCGGATCTCCTCGAAGACCCGCTGCAGCAGCGCCGTGCCGACCCCGCGATTGCGGTGGGCAGGTGCGACGTAGAGCTCGTCGAGCATCGCCACCGGCCCGTCGTAATACGGGCTCGGGCGCAGGGTGACGTAGGCGAAACCAATATCGCCGGCGAGGAGAACGAAGGCGTCGTCGTGTGCGATGATCTGCGCAAACCGCTCCTCAAGGCCTTCGGGAACCGGGGTATCAAACTCTGTGTTGAAATCGCGCAATAGCTTTGCGACGACCCCCGCGTCCGCTACCTCCGCGACCCTGATCTCGTTGGTTGTAGTCATATGCGCACACCTTAACGGGTTAAGCGACAAAATGTGTGTCTGCTATCGGCGTGTCGCGGGGTTAGATGTGGCCTTTTTGGATGCCGATTGAGTGTGTGTACTCGGTATCGATACCGTTGTCGTAGAGGGCTGGTTGTCCTGTTTCATAGTCGGCTTGGTTCTCGTTTCGGGTCAGGGTTGTAACTTTGGCGAGTTGGTTCTGGCCCCAGTTGGACTGTCTGGCGATTTCTATTGGATCGCCAGGCAGTTCCGTTTTCAGATACAGCCACCAATCCAGCATTTTGCGTTGGTGCTCACCGCGTCTGCCGCGATGAGTTCTTGCAAGGAGCTTCAGCTGGGCGTTGATGCCGCCTTCAAGACTGTTGGTGGTGGATTTGATCCGGTGCGGCTCGAGCACACCTTTCGGGGGCTTGAGGTAGACAAACAGCAGGTCATTGCGCCACAGGTGGTTGAGACTGTTGTAGGCCTTGCGCACGTTGACATGGGTCCACACGAGTGTGTCTTTTGCTGTTTTCGGGTCTTTGACCTGTGTCTTTTCGTTGAGCCAATCCTTGTAGAGCGTGTGAAACTCTTGCAGTTGTGCACCCCATTGTGCAGCCTCGTCCAGGGTGGTGATGCGGGTGAGTTTCAGCGGGAGTCGGTAGATGGTGCGGCCAGCATCAGTGCGTGGTCGTGAGGTGGTGTAGCGGCGTACTCTGCGTTGGGCGTGCACGAGGCAGCGTTGGATTTTGGTGTTTGGCCAGCACGTTTTAATTGCGCTTGTGGCTCCTCGGCCACCGTCGATCACAGCGATCAACGGTGCTTCGATGCGCTCGAGCAGGCGCTTGTAGTCGTGTGTGGTTTCTTGTTTGCACCAGTGCCAGGCGATGACGTGGTCGAGCGTTGCCGCCACGATCAGACAGCCACCTGCGGTGTAGGTGCCGTCGATGAAGATCTGGTCGTAGACCCTGCCTGTATGGCCGATGGTCGGGTCAGGCACGTCAACCAGCCAAAAGGCATCGAATTTGCGCTGCAGCGTACGTGTCGAGCAGCTCATGTTGCCGGCGATCGCCGCAAGACTGGTCCCGGCGGTCAGGTGCTGGATGAACGCACGAAATAGGGCTGCGTTGGTGATATCGCTGCGCTGCTTGGTCAGTGAAGCACCGCAGATTTTGCACCGCCACCGGGTCGTCCCGTTGCTGGTGGTGCCGTTTCGTTTCATATCGCCGCCACAATGGCAGCGTGGTCGGTTCTTTGGCATTGGGCAACCGAACCACCGCTCCGTAGCACACCATGGCAGCCACACCGGGGATTTTCGCAAGAGAGGGCCAATATATGCTTTTGGAGCATATATTTTCCGCAAACGCGGAGTTCAGAGCATGAAAATCAACGATTCCGGACACACATTTTGTCGCTTAACCCGTTGTGGGCGGGTTTTTGTTATTTCATCGGCTGGCGGTCGGGTAGAGTGTGGGGCATGAGTGCATCGGACCGATCTCGCCGCGGAACACAGTCGCGCCCTGCAGGGGCGGGGCAGCGTTCGGCAGCGGCAATCGCATCGGGAATGCGCTCGCTGAGCACGGCACAGAAGATCGGCATTGGTCTGCTGGTGCTTTTCTTAGTATCTGTTCTCGCAATTCCGCTGCGGACTTTTGCACAACAGCAGGCGGATGTAGCCGCAACGCAGGACAATATTGCTCGCATGGAACAGCGAATTAAGCAGTTAGAGGATGAAAAGGAGCTTTACTCCAACCCTGCCTATGTTAAGGAGCAGGCACGTCTGCGCCTGGGGCTGGTAGAGCCGGGGGAGACCCCATTCCGTATCCTCGATCCGGCCGTGGGCGAACAGCCTGTGACGCAGCCGGAGGAAATTCCGCAGCACCAGGCTAAGAAGTGGTACGAGACTCTGTGGGATTCCATTTCCATCCCGCCCGAACCCGAAGAGACTCGCCCTAATCCGGGGCGCGATCAGGCAACGAGGCCAGAGAGCTTGCCGACGGTACCGGAGTCCTAAACCTCCGTAGGGCTACCTGGGGCCTCTCGGCGAGGTTGCATGCGCGGCGGAGTGTGCCGTCGTAAAGCGAAACAACGCGCTTGTAAGGCGACTGTGAGATTATGTGTCAGTAAAAACGGAAGCAAAAGGAGTGTGACCGATGTCTGTGGATACCGCAGATTTGGAAGTGATAGCGGAGCAGCTCGGACGTGAACCGCGCGGTGTAGTGGACATCTCTTACCGCAGCCCCGACGGCACTCCTGGTGTGGTTAAGACGAAGCCGCGCTTGGACGATGGCACTCCGTTTCCCACGCTCTTTTACCTAACTGATCCGCGACTCACCGCCGAGGCCTCTCGGTTGGAGACGACCGGCGTGATGAAGGAAATGACCGCGCGTCTGGAAAGCGACGAAGAGCTCGCCGCCGATTACCAGCGTGCACACGAGGCGTTTCTGGCGGAGCGCAATGAGATGGAAGACCTGGGCACGGACTTCTCCGGTGGCGGCATGCCGACGCGCGTGAAGTGCCTACACGTTCTTATTGCCTACGCCCTGGCCAAGGGGCCGGATCACTTCCGACTGGGTACTGAGTCGGTGGCGCTGGCGGCGGAGAACGAGAAGCTGCGCGGCACCGCGATTCCCGCAGATTGGCCCACGATTGCCGAGCTCGGTATTGCGTATCCGGGGGTGGAGGGATAAATGACGACGCTCGCTGCCGTCGACTGCGGCACTAACTCGCTTCGCCTGCTCATCAGCCGGGTCGAGGTCATCGATGGAGTTCTCGAAATCACAGAACTGCACCGACTGATGGAAATCGTCCGCCTTGGCCAGGGCGTGGACGCCACTGGCATGCTGGCCCCAGAGGCGCTGGAGCGCGTGCGGGAGGCTCTGACGAAGTATGCGGAGCTTATGCAGGTCGAGAAAGTGCAAGCAGTCCGAATGGTGGCGACATCGGCGACGCGCGACGCAAGCAACCGCGACGATTTCTTCGCCATGACCCGCGAGATTCTCGCTCCGTGGGGTGCAGAGGCCGAGGTTATTTCCGGCGACGAGGAAGCCGCGCTGTCCTTCCGCGGGGCGGTAGATGACTTGGAGCCCGAGCTCGGTCCGTATTGCGTCATTGACGTCGGCGGTGGCTCCACCGAGGTTATTGTCGGTGACCACGATGGTACGGTAGCCGGTTCTGATTCCGTGGCTATGGGCAGTGTGCGCTTGACCGAACGGTTCCTGCAGGCCTCGCCACCGACGGCGGAACAGGTCCAGGAGGCGCGTTCGTATGTTGCGGAGCTGGCCGACGAGATTGTTGCGAAGGTGCCTGTCGACAAGGCTCGCACCATCGTCGGCTGCGCCGGGACCTTCACCACGCTGTCGGCGCTGGCACAGGGTCTAGAAACCTACGACCCGGAGGCAATCCACCTGTCGCAGCTGCGCTTTGCGGCGTTGCGTGCGCTGACCGCGTCCGTGATTGAGACCGACGCGGAGTCCCTCGCTGCCAATCCCGTGATGCATCCGAAGCGCGCGGATGTCTTCGCCGGCGGTTCCATCATTGTTGACGGTCTGATGGACATGTTTGAGGCGCTGCCGCTTTCCGAGGCAGCGAAGGAAGAGCAGCGCTTTTTCTACATCAGCGAGAAGGATATCCTCGACGGAATTGTGGCGAGTTTGGTAGACACCCATATTGCCCATTAATCTTTCTTAGGGGCCCCTATAGCCCAATTGGCAGAGGCAGAGGACTTAAAATCCTTTCAGTGTGGGTTCGAGTCCCACTGGGGGCACCAAAAGGCCAGGTCAGAGAGTTTTCTGACCTGGCCTTTTGCTATCTGTGTGCGCTACATGCGGATTACGGCAAGACGTTGAACTTCTTGCCGAGGACAAGTGCCGTGTTGAACACCTTCGAGTACAGCTCACGCGGCATCTGCGGCATCGATACCGGGGAAAGACGCTGCACGGTCACCGTCTGCTCATCGGTGTACTTCAGCAGGCCGCCCGCTGCTTGACGACGGCCCACACCCGAATCCTTGAAACCACCCATCGGGGCATCGACAGACGCGAAGGCCGCAGCAAAACCATCGTTGACATTGACAGTGCCGGCCTCAAGCTGTGGAGCCAGCTCCTTTGCGCGACGCGGGGAGGTCCACAGCGAAGCGTTGAGGCCATAACGGGAATCGTTGGACTTGGCGATAGCCTCGTGGACATCCGAGACGCGCTGGAGGACTACCACCGGTCCGAATACCTCTTCGGTCAGCAGGGCGACGCCCTCCGGGACGTCGGTAAGCACGGTCGGCTCGTAGAACAGCGGTCCCAGATCCGGGCGAGGACGACCACCGGTCAGCACGGTGGCGCCGGCCTCGATGGCCTCGTCGACCATGGACTTGACGATGTCGAACTGGCCCTGCGACTGCAGACAGCCCATCTCGGTTTCCCACTCGTAGCCAGCGCCGATGGACATTGCCTTCACGCGGTCGGTGAATGCCGGGACGAACTCGTCCCAGACGGAGTCCACGACATAAATTCGCTCAATGGATACACACAGGTGACCGGAGTTGGTGAAGCAGCCGATGCGTGCGCCCTCGACCGCGCGGTTGATGTTGGCATCTTCAGCGACAATCAGCGGGTTCTTGCCGCCGAGCTCCGCGGAGAAACTGATCAGGCGCTCGCCGCACTGCTGTGCCAGCGAGCGGCCGGTCTCGGAGGAGCCGGTGAACATCAGGAAGTCACACTGGCCGACAATGCCCTGGCCGACAACGCGACCGGGACCTGGAATGACCTGGAAGAGATCCTCCGGAAGGCCAGCGCGGTAGAGCAAATCGACAGCGAAGAGAGCGGTAAACGGAGTGGTGCTGTCCGGCTTGAGCACGATGGCGTTACCGGCCATCAGTGCAGCCAGCGCATCGGAAACCGCGAGGGTCAGTGGGTAGTTCCACGGAGCAATAACACCGACGACGCCCTTTGGGTGGTGGTAGACGGTGGTCTTGGAAAGTACCGGGACAGCGCCGTGTGCTCGCTTCGGCTCAAGCAGTTTCGGGCCCTGATTGCCGTAGTAGCGGGCGGTGATAGCTGTGTGTACGAGCTCCTCGTGGGCACTGGCGCGGTTTTTACCGGTCTCGGCCTGCAGCAGGTCCAGCACCTGGTCGCAGTGGGTAAAGAGCAGGTCGTGGAAGTGGTGCAGCACTTCGCCGCGCTTTTCCGGCGCCATGCGGGCCCACTTCTTCTGCGCGGCACGGGCACGCTTGAAGGCCTCGTCGACATCGGCCTGGGTACCGACAGGAATCTGCGCCAGCTCCTGGCCGGTAAATGGTGCC
The DNA here is from genome assembly GCF_030232285.1 of Corynebacterium sp. MSK047. Taxonomy (NCBI): domain Bacteria; kingdom Bacillati; phylum Actinomycetota; class Actinomycetes; order Mycobacteriales; family Corynebacteriaceae; genus Corynebacterium; species Corynebacterium sp. MSK047. Next base: position 68,340 of record NZ_JASPJI010000012.1, read on the forward strand.
GAGATAGTGGCGGTCTTCGACTTATCAGCTACCGTGACGCGCTGAAGAAGGCGGGCAACGAGCTCGTCGTTAAGCGGATTGCGGATGGTAGTTCGGTTTGTCGTAGCAGTAGATGCTGTCATGGCACAGATACTACTGTTGCGCGGCGCCCCGAGATAGTAAATTTGGCAAAACTACAAAAACTTAGAAAACTTTAGTAAGTAGTCCAGCCCATCCGACGGTTGCGGTCCGGGTCGCGCGGGCCATCGTTGCCGAACTCGAACGGTTCGTGGCCGTCGACATCGCCGTAACGCATCTCCGGGTCATCATCCAGATCGTCGTCGACGTCGATGTCCGGCTTTTCCTCGGCCAACCGCTTGCCGAGAGTGTCATGCGGAGAAGCGCCCCGCCAGCGGTCCGGCGGATCCATTACATAATTCTCGCCATCACCGGTGAGGAAGTCGCCATCGAGTCCCTCTGAGCCATCGAGCGTGGTCTCGTCGAAATCACCAGTGGTATCCGGATCGTAGTCAAGGCCATCAGACATCTTGACCAACCTCCTGTTTCATAATCACTCATGTGGTGCCCACGCCTGGCGACTGTGAGTTTTTCCGCGATTACAAAATCACCGCCAGCAGGCGAGGAATTACCTTGATACTAACTGTTTTTCAGGGTTGGGAACAATACCTTTACATCGCCCGTTGTAGAAAGTGTAGGCAAACGTAAGCGCGTGTGCCTGAATACAAAACGTAAGAAAAACTGAGAAAAGAAAGAAGGACGACGTGCGCGAAAGCAGCAATCCTGCATTCAGTTCACTTACTAAGACCGTCGCCCGCGGACAGGCGGGCGCACATCACTACGGCCAAGGTCAGATGGGCGCTGGCTACGGGGATAACCCGTACCAGTCGCAGGTTGCCGCCGACTACCGTCCGATGACGGTCGACGATGTCGTTTCCAAGACCGGCATCACGCTGGCAACCATCATCGTTTTGGCTGCGGTCAATTTCTTCATTGCCGTCAGTGTCTCCACCAGCCTGGCCATGATTCTGACCATTGTCGGCGCCATCGGTGGTCTGATTACTGTTTTGGTTTCCACCTTCGGCAAGAAGTACGGCTCCGCGCCGGTTACCCTCACCTACGCGGCCTTCGAGGGCCTCTTCGTCGGTGGCATCAGCTTCATGTTCACCGCTCCAATTCAGGGCGTTGCCGCTGGTGCGCTGATTATGCAGGCAGTGCTGGCCACCCTGGGTGTCTTCATCGGTATGCTCTTCGTCTACAAGTCGGGCGCTATCCGCGTGACCCCGAAGTTCACCCGTTTTATGAGTGCGGCTCTGATCGGTGTGCTGGTCCTCATGCTGGGCAACCTGGTGCTCTCCCTGTTCGGCCTGGGCTTCCCGCTGCGTGACGGCGGCATGCTGTCGATCATCTTCTCGCTGGTCTGCATCGGCCTGGCAGCCTTCAGCTTCCTGATTGACTTCGATCAGGCTGATCGCCTGGTTCGCGCTGGCGCTCCGGCTCAGTACGCCTGGGGTGTCGCCCTCGGCCTGGCTGTGACCCTGGTCTGGCTCTACACCGAGATTCTGCGTCTGCTGTCCTACTTCAGGGACTAAACGCTAGAAAACTAACTAACGCACAAGCGCCGGTTAGCCCGTTATTACGGGTGGCCGGCGCTTTGTTGTTGGAAGTCGACATATTGACCGATCAGGCTGTTCAGTGTGACGTCGTAAAGCGCGTTATTGAAGCGGGAGAGGGCACAAAAAATGGACCGATAGGCCATATGGGCTTCTATCGGTCCAAGAATCGGGCACTGTGGCCCGAAGTTGCCGCCTGGGTTGAGGTGGTCTAACGCCGGGAGCGCTTAGGCGTCCATCTCCGGGTCGTACGGCTCAGCCTTGACCACAGTGACAGACACTTCGTCGCCACTCGGGGAAGCGTAAGTGCGGGTCTCGCCCTCCTTAGCGCCGACCAGAGCCTTGCCCAGCGGGGAATCGGTGGAGTAGGTCTCCAGGTTCGGGTTGGAGGAGTCAGCGCCACGGGTACCGATGAGGAAGGTCTCGGTGTCGTCTTCGTCGCCGTCGTAGTAGACGTGGACCACGGTGCCGACCAGAGCCACACCGGACTCCTGCGGGATCTCGCCGACGGTGGCGCGCTGCAGCAGGTCTTCGAGGTAGCGGATGCGCGCCTCTTCCTGTCCCTGCTGCTCACGAGCGGCATCGTAGCCGGCGTTTTCCTTCAAGTCGCCCTCTTCGCGGCGCTCGTTAATCTCGGCGGCGATGACCGGGCGGTTTTCGTATAGCGCCTCAAGCTCGGCCTTGAGCTTGTCGTAGGACTCCTGGGTGAGCCATGGGCTATTGTTCTTTGCCTCAGTCATGGTTCCTCCTGTGTTTTTGGCTATTTAATACAAAAGCGGCCCCGCGTGGGGCCGTCGGCTGCGTCACAGGATAGCACTGTCACGCCACATGGCAATAACAGGCGCGTCGGAGTGTTGTTGCGCACGCTTTACGACGTGCCGTGAAAGCGCATAATCCTCAGTTGCGAAAGGCGGTTACTTAGCAGGTGCGAGGAACTCCGGAATGTCGGTGGAGCAGCCGTAGACATCGCCTGCGACGGCCAACTCGCGGGTGGCAATGGGGACGTCCATACGCACCGTAGCGGGGCCGCCGCCCGGAATGAATACGTCGCGACGGCCGACCTCTGCCACGTCATAGTTCAGCGCGTAGATAATGCAGTAGCTATCCAGCTCCGGCTTTTCGCGGGTGACGTCCAGGGTGAAGATGAACTGCTCATCTTCCTTACCTGGAGTGCGGCTCCAGCCCGCTTGCGTTGCAGAGACATCCGGGGCGGAGACGCGGTTCATCTGAACGAAGATGTATGCGCCGGCGATGACGAGCATGCCAACAATAGCGATGACAACCAATTTTGCGGGGAGAGTGCGACTGTTGTCCCCATAGCGCTCGCGCTGCCCGTTAGGCGCTGCGGTATTTCGGGTGTTTCGCTCCGAACTTTCAGCCATGCTTTTTAGCCTATCGGAGTTCTTGGTCGACGTGGTAAAATGTTGACAGTTAAACAATCTTTCTGGTGTGGCGCAGTGTCCTGCTGCTATGTTGTTCCACCGAGTAGCGATGCTGCGTGGTCATATGATGGTGCAGCGCTATAGTGGGGCGGTATTGAAACGGTGCTGTAGTAGCATCGTTGCGGTCGAAGGGCCCCGGCCTCGGCCAGAAAACATGGACTGAGATAGTAGCGGGAGTGACTTCAATTGGCACTTCGTCTGATGGCAATTCACGCTCATCCTGATGACGAATCGAGCAAGGGCGCCGCAACAATGGCCCGATATGCGGCGGAAGGGCATCGCGTCAAAGTGGTGACCTGCACCGGCGGTGAGGCCGGTAGCATTCTCAACCCGGCGATGGATCGGCCGGAGGTGCGGGAGAATATCGCCGCGGTGCGCGTTCACGAAATGGCTGCAGCCGCTGAGATTCTCGGCGTTGAACATGAGTGGCTCGGCTTTACCGACTCCGGTCTGCCTGCGGGCAACCCGGTGCCGGTGCTGTCGCACGGTGTGTTTGCTCGCCAATCGGTCGAGGATGCGACCAAGCCTCTCATCCGGGCAATCCGCGAGTTCCGTCCGCACGTCGTCATTACTTACGACGAAAACGGTGGCTACCCGCACCCGGACCACATCATGACCCATATCGTGTCCATGCGCGCCTGGTTGGAGTCCGGAACGGATAAGTACCCCGAGCTCGGTGAACCATGGGAGATTTCCAAGCTCTACTACACCCACGGTTTCATCAAGGCGCGCCTCATCGCGCTGGATAACTACTACCGTGACAACGGCTTGGAAAGCCCGCTGGCCGAGTCCTTCCGTCGTTGGACTAAGACTCCCGGCGACATCATGACCCGCGTGACCACGCAGGTCGAGTGCGGCGATTACTTCCAGCAGCGGGATCAGGCGCTGCTGGCGCACGCCACGCAGATCGATCCGAACGGGCCATTCTTCGCCGTGCCGGTAGACATTCAGCAGCGCGTTTGGCCGACCGAAGAGTTTGAACTCGCCCGCACTCGCGTGCAGACCGAGCTGCCAGAGACCGATCTCTTCGCTGGTATCGACCCCGACGCGGAATAGTCCGGAATTAACGCTAAGCTGGAACTCATGATTGAAAGCTTCGATGCCTTGGCGGCTCGCACGACAATTTTCCTGGCGCAGAACCCCACTGGTCCGCGGGGTGCTGACTTCGGTAAGGCCTCTCCTATTGGCCTGCTCATCATTGTCGTTTTGCTCATCGTCATCCTGGCTCTCGGCTGGGATCTCTCGCGGCGCGCGAAGCGCATGGCCGCCCGCCGGAAGTTTGCCGAGGCACACGGTATGGATCCCTTTGATTCCGAGGCCGTGGATAAAGCGATGGCTGCAGCAGAGCAGCGTCGTGAAGCGGAGTAGTTAGCGTCAAGGCATGTGCTCGCCGCTTGACGACGGGCGATGTGTGCACCCCTGATTGCGTCCCATGTGGCGGGATTTGGAGTTCGACTTGCGGGATTCTAGGCAGTGCGCTACAGTCAAGCGCATGCGTATGTGGCGATTTTATTTTTCGAAGGCTCCGGAGGCAGTGACGACATAGTCACAGCCGGCGGCTAATCGTCACGTCGCCACCAACCGGAGCCAAAGGCAGCAGCCCCAACCAATCGGGGCGCTGCCTTTTGTCGTATCTACAGCCAAAATGCGCAACTAATCACCAGAGAAAAGAGACCTCAGATGACCCCTCCAACTTCCCTCGAAGCCCCCGCCTCGACCGCGAACCGCCGCGTCGTAGCCTTCCACGACCTGCCCTCCCCAGAAGAGGTCATGGCCAAACAGCCACTGACCCCAAACCTGGTTAACGAGGTAGAGCAGTCGCGACTCGACGTCGCCCGCGTCATCGCCCGTGAGGACGATCGTCTGCTGGTCGTTGTCGGCCCGTGCTCCATTCACGACCCTGAGGCCGCCATCGACTACGCCCGCCGCCTGAAGGCCACCGCCGATGAGCTCGACGAGGACCTGCTGGTCGTCATGCGCGTCTACTTCGAAAAGCCGCGCACCACCGTCGGCTGGAAGGGACTCATCAACGACCCCGACCTGGATAGCTCCTTCAAAATCAACAAGGGCCTGCACATGGCCCGCGAGGTGTTGATTGAAGTCCTGCGTACCGGCCTGCCCGCCGGCGCCGAATTCCTCGAGCCCAACAGCCCGCAGTACATTTCCGACGCCGTCTCCTGGGGTGCGATCGGTGCGCGTACCACGGAGTCGCAGGTCCACCGTCAGCTCGCTTCCGGACTTTCCGTGCCCATCGGCTTCAAGAACGGCACCGACGGCAACGTCCAGGTCGCCGTGGACTCGCTGGTCTCCGCAGCAAACCCGCACTTCTTCTTCGGCATGAACGACCAAGGCCGCGCCGCCGTCGTCGAAACCGCCGGCAACCACAACTGCCACATCATCCTCCGCGGTGGCACCTCCGGCCCGAACTGGGACGAGGCATCGCTTAACGACGCCGAAGCCCGCCTGAACAAGGCCGAGCAAACCGTCAGCATTATGGTGGACGCCTCCCACGCCAATTCCGGAAAATCCGAGGTGCGCCAGGCCGAGGTCGTTGAGGAACTCGGCAAGCTCATCGGGGGCGGCGACGAGCGCATCACCGGCATCATGATGGAGTCCTTCCTCGAAGCCGGCGCGCAAAAAATTACCGATGGTCGTAAGGGCCTCGTATACGGCAAGTCCGTCACCGATGCGTGCATGGATTGGGAAACCACCGACCGGCTGCTGCGTACGCTTGCGGCAGAAGTCCGGAAGCGTCGGCAGGCACGCGACTAAGCACAAAGTGGCCGTGCCCATTGGGTAGGGTTACATATGTGAAAGAAAACCAGCCGTCCTCACTCCGGCGGATCGCCTATCCGCTCTACGAGCGCAAACTAGCCCAAGAGCTAGAAGGAAAACCTCGCCCCAAGCACGTTGCCATCATGGCCGATGGCAACCGCCGCTGGGCGAGGGAGGCTGGATTCACCGACGTCAGCCACGGCCACCGCGTCGGCTCCCGCAAAATCGCAGAATTCGTCGGCTGGTGCGCCGAGCAGGAAATCGAGCTGGTCACCATCTACCTGCTCTCCACCGAAAACCTCGGGCGAGACCCCGAAGAGCTGGAATTACTGTTCGACATCATCGCCGACGTCGTCGACGAATTGGCGCAATCGCCTAACGACGTGCGCCTGCGCATGGTCGGCCACCTCGAGCTCCTTCCGGAAAGAATGACCGCCCGGCTGCGTCACGACGAAGAAGTCACCGCGAACAACACCGGCATCCAGGTCAACATCGCCGTTGGCTACGGCGGCCGGCAGGAAATCGTCGACGCAGTACGCAGAATCATCCGGGAATCAGTCGCCGAGGGAATCGATGCTTCCGAGCTTGAGGAGCGCATCACAACCGACGCCATTTCTCGCCGCCTCTACACATCCGGACAACCGGACCCCGATCTAGTCATCCGCACTTCCGGAGAACAGCGGCTCAGTGGCTTCCTACTCTGGCAAACTGCCTACTCCGAGATTTGGTTCACCGATACCTACTGGCCCGAATTCCGCCGCATCGACTTCCTCCGTGCACTTCGAGACTTTTCGCAGCGCTCGCGCCGCTTCGGCAAATAACCTCCCTACATCCGGAAAAATTTCCGGATGTTAGAGTTTGCGCATCCGCACCCTCGAAACCTTGTGGTCCCGAGACTTCGTCAGAACTAATGACGCACGCACTCGAGTGGGCAAAATATTTTCCGTAAGGTTCGGCAAGTTCACCTGCTGCCAAATGCGTCGGGCCACCTCGGCCGCAGCTTCGTCGTCAAGCGTGGCGTAATCCGCGAAGTGCGCGCCCGGAGCGCGAAACGCTGTCTGGCGGAGACGGAGGAAACGGCTGATGTACCAACGCTCGATGTCCGCGCGCGGGGCATCGACGTAGACACTGAAATCGAAAAGATCGGAAATCATCAGCGTCGGGCCCGTCTGCAAAACGTTGAGCCCCTCGAGAATGAGAATGTCCGGACGGTCAACATCGACGAACTCATCCGGCACCCGGTCATAGAGCGTGTGTGAATACACCGGCGCCTTCACATGCCGCGCCCCCGACTTCACCGCCGTGACAAACCGCATCAACGCACGCTGATCATACGACTCCGGATACCCCTTGCGCTGCATAATCCCACGGCGATTCAATTCCTCAGAAGGGTAGAGGAAGCCATCAGTAGTAACCAAGTCCACCCGCGGATTAGTCTCCCAGCGCTCGAGCAGCACCTGCAGCAAACGCGCTGTCGTTGACTTGCCGACCGCCACCGAACCCGCGACGCCGATAATAAACGGCACCGACGCCCCCTTCGAAGGATTTTCCCCAAGGAAGTTTGACGTTACGGCGTTCAGCTCCCGATGCGCCGCCACACGCATGTGAATCAGACGAGAAAGCGGAAGATAGACCTCGGCGACTTCGTCCAGGTCGATGTTTTCACCGATACCGGAAAGTCGTTCAGCTTCCTCTTCCGTCAGCACCAGAGGCATATTCTTGCGCATTTCGCGCCACTGCTCGCGTTTGAACTCGACGTACGGGCTGGGGGATGTTGCGCGCGTCATACTTCCAATTGTGCCAAGGGGGTGCCGAAAACCGGAAAACGAGTCAATAAAGGGGGCATACCTGAATGGTGCTGCTTTCGTGGTTTGCCCCATAAAGGGCTAGCATGGCCTGTGGCATTGAAGTTTCATTGAAAGGTCGAAAACCTACTCATGACCGGGTCTAACAATAACGATGTCCGCTACCAATCGCTGCGTGAACTCGATCCCGACCTCGCAGAGGCAATGGCAGGGGAGCTCTCTCGTCAGCGTGACATGCTCGAAATGATTGCCAGTGAGAACTTTGTTCCACGTGCAGTGCTGCAAGCTCAGGGCTCGGTTCTGACCAACAAGTACGCCGAAGGCTACCCGGGCCGTCGTTACTACGGCGGCTGCGAATACGTCGACGTCGTCGAGGACATGGCACGCAACCGCGCCAAGGAGCTCTTCGGCGCTGAGTTCGCCAACGTTCAGCCACACGCAGGTGCGCAGGCCAACGCTGCCGTTCTGCATGCGCTAATCAACGCCGGTGACAAGATTATGGGCCTCGACCTGGCACACGGCGGTCACCTGACCCACGGCATGAAGCTGAACTTCTCCGGCAAGCTCTACCACGTCGCCGCATACGGTGTGGACAAGGACACCATGCGGATCGATATGGACAAAGTGCGTGAGCAGGCGCTCGCAGAAAAGCCGGATGTTCTCATCGCAGGTTGGTCGGCGTACCCGCGCCACCTCGACTTCGAAGCTTTCCGTTCCATCGCCGATGAGGTCGGTGCGAAGCTGTGGACGGACATGGCGCACTTCGCAGGCCTGGTTGCCGCCGGTCTGCACCCGTCGCCGGTTCCGCATTCTGACGTTGTGTCGACCACCGTTCACAAAACCCTCGGTGGTCCACGTTCGGGCATGATTTTGGCCAAGCAGGAGTACGCCAAGAAGCTGAACTCCGCTGTTTTCCCGGGGCAGCAGGGTGGCCCGCTGATGCACGCCATCGCCGGCAAGGCCGTGGCGCTGAAGATTGCTGGTACCGAGGAGTTCAAGGAGCGCCAGGAGCGCACTCTCGCTGGTGCCCGCATTCTGGCTGAGCGTCTCACCGCTTCCGACTGCGCCGAGGCTGGCGTCGATGTTCTCACTGGCGGCACCGATGTCCACCTGGTTCTGGCGGATCTGCGCAATTCTGAGATGAACGGCCAGGAGGCCGAGGATCTGCTCCACGCTGTTGGCATTACCGTCAACCGCAATGCTGTTCCGTTTGACCCGCGTCCTCCGATGGTTACATCCGGACTTCGTATCGGTACTCCGGCGCTGGCCACCCGTGGTCTCGACGAGAAGGCCTTCACCGAGGTCGCCGATGTCATCGGTACTGCTCTCGCCGCCGGCAAGAATGCGGATGTTGACTCCCTGCGTGCTCGTGTTTCGAAGATTGCTCAGGAATTCCCGCTTTACGACGGTATCGAGGACTGGAACCTCATCTAAATCTGCGTTTTTGCAGCGCAAGTACCCGTTCTAGCAGTGCGCTAGGACGGGTTTTCCCGTACATCCGGGTTTTAGTCCGGAGGTGGTGGCTCCGGCCCGAGCTGTTTCGTCGTGCCCGCCCGGTATCCGGCGTAGGACCTCCCGGACATTGATGTCACAAATGAGTTGCTAAACAGCGGCGGCCGAGTCTTGTCAGGTGGGCGCCATCGAATATGTCCGGATGTGGGGATGCGTTCGAGGTGGCCGTTGCGTCCTTCCCGGTCGTCGTCGTTAAGCCCGTTGTGTTCGCGGCAGACCATGGTGAGGTTGTCTAGCGTGGTTGTGCCGCCGTGTTTGTGGGCGACTAGGTGGTGCGCTTGTCCGCTATAGGCGGGGCGTTCACAGCCGGGCCAGGCGCAGATGGGGTTGTCGATGAGCATCGCGATGCGCTGCTCTTCAGTCGCCAGGCGGGGGTTGCCGATGGGAAATAAGTCCGTAATGGCGCTGTGTTCGTCGTAAAGCACGGCCCACCCGGTGTCGGCGAGTAGGGCGTTAAGGAAGACGTCGGGGGCGAGCGCGGAGCCGTTGGTGGTGGCGGCGAATCGCGGGCTGTAGTCGATGAGGTCTTGCGCGGTGATGATGATGGCGGGTTGGTAGCGCATTTCATCGAGCTTGTCGACGGGCGTTGCGGCATCGGCATGCTCGAGGCGCTCGGCAAGCGCTTGGCCGACGCAGCGGTCGTGGGAAAACTCCGGATGGGACTTCCGGATTTCTGCGGCACGGATGGTAAGCGGCGACAGGAGATTGTCGAGCATATCCGAGGGGCCGGAGATGTGGAAGTGCTTCATTCCCCGGATGTCTACCTTCCGGGAAAATCGGGCGCGCAGATGCTGGGGTGGCTCGTCTTCGGTGTTGAGCTCGGTGAGAGTTTCCCGCATGTAGAGATCGAGTTCTTCGAAGCCGAGGCGTTCGGCGGCAGCGACGAATGTGAGGCGGAGGTTGTCGTGGAGTTCGGCGTTGTTGGCTTGGCGGCTGCGCTTGTCGATAAGCACGCAGGTGTCCAGGCTGAGGCCGAGCTGGCGCGCAAGGGCGGTGGCGTCTTCGCGGGCTTTGGTGTTTTCCTCGGTGTCAGCGGGTTGGAGATAGTGGGCGGCGACGCGTAGCAAAAGCCGGAGGCGCGCCGGGTCAAGGCCGAGGGTTGCCGCCAGGTGGGAGGTGGCGTCGCGGCCGTCGGGACGCACGGCGTGGAGTTCCGTCAGCGTGTCCATTCCGCGCGAAGCCAGTGCGGCGAGCGTCCCAAGAACTGTCATGCCTTTGAAGGTAAAAGTCCGGATGTAGGGGGACAACGCCTATGGGGGCAGGCTGTGGATAAGTCAGCCGGTTTAGCAGTTATCCACATCCGGACTTTTCACCGCGCAAAACGCAGCGCAGCTGCACCGCCGTACCGCCGCACCACGCGCTGCCGTCTGTTACGCCCCGAAGTCACGCAGGGCGCTGCCGGTGAGGCGGAAGGTGTCCCATTCGTCCATGGGGAAGGCGCCGAGGGAGCGGTAGAAATCGATGGAGGGTTGATTCCACTTCAGGACGCACCACTCGACACGTGAGTAGCCTCGCTCCACGGCAATTCGCGCGAGGTTCTGCAGCAGTGCTTTGCCCTTGCCGGTGCCGCGTGCCTCGGGGCGGACGTAGAGGTCTTCGAGGTAGATGCCGTGGGTGCCTTCCCAGGTGGAGTAGTTGAGGAACCACAGTGCAATGCCGTCGAGGCGCGGGCTGCCTTCAACACCGCCATCACCGCCACCGGCGCCGTCGTCCAAATTTCCGGATGTGGAGTCGACGACGTGGCAGAAAATCGCAGGGTTGTCCCCGAAGAGCTGTTCGCGCAGGCGCTCGGGGGTCAGTCGGACGGCATCGGGTTCTTTTTCGTAGGCCGCCAGGTCTTTGATGAGGTCGACGATCTCGTGGACGTCGTCAGGCGTGGCGGGGCGTGGAAGTGTCATGTGTCCCTTGTTACTCGCGGCGGGTGATTTGGTGCAAAAGTGCGTCCGAGGCGGGGGAGATTGCGATAACCTGCGAGGTTATGAGCAACGTTACTCAAGACTTTTCCGACGGCATTTTAGCCATCACCATCGACCGCCCGGATGCCTATAACTCCCTGGATAAGAATCTCCGCTTGGAGCTGAAAGCCGCTTTTGAGCGTGCGCAGGAGCCGGATGTGCGCGCTGTTATCCTGCTCGGCGGGCCGAAGGCGTTTTGTACGGGCCAGGATTTGAAGGAGCACATTTCTGACCTGCAGTCCGGCGCCGGCATGGGCAAGGTTGTCGAGGAGTACAACCCGATGGTCGCGGAGCTGACCGCGATTAACGTTCCGGTTATTGCAGCTATCGAAGGTGCTGTGGCGGGTGCCGGCTGGTCGTTGGCGCTGCACTGTGATTTCCGTATCGCGGGCCCGAAGGCGTCGTTCAAGGCGGCGTTCCCGTCGATTGGCCTGGCCACGGACTGTGGCATGTCGGCGCTGCTGCCGCGCATGGTCAGTGACGCGAAGGCGCGTGAGCTGTTGTTCTTCGATAAGAAGGTGCTTGCCGACGAAGCCCTGAGCCTCGGCCTGGTCACTGAAGTGGTGGATAATCCAGCGACTCGGGCACGCGAGTTGGCTGCCCAGTTTGCGGCGGGGCCGACGGCCGCGCTGAAGGAGATTAAGGCTCTGCTGCGCCGGGATACCTTGGCTGCAGCTGCGGCGGAGGCGGACGCGCAGGCTCGTTTGGCGGTCTCGGCCGACCATAAGGAAGCGGTGGCCGCGTTCTTGGAGAAGCGACCACCGCATTTCGTAGGTGAGTAAGTCAGATACCTGGAGTGGCAGGGAAGAGATAGTAGTGAAGAACTACTGCTCTTCCTGCGCTCCTAGTACTTCGCTGGTGAGTTCTGGGTGATCGCCCAGCTCACCGGAAACCTCGTCAGGGTGCTTGGATAGGCTGACCAGCGAGACTGCCAGACCGCCCCAGATGACGATGATGAACAGTGCCATCATGACAATTGCGATACCGGACATTTGGCTTAAACCTCCTCAGTTTCCGGAGTGTGCTTGCGTGGCAGGTGTGAGGACCGCTTGAAATCTGGCGTCACACCGAAGTCCGAGCCCGGAGGGCCATCGAGACGGTGTTGGCCGCGCCAAGGCAGGATGGCCATAATCAGAGCGCCGATGAGAATCACGCCGATGACACCCCAGCCAAAGATGTCGATTTGGGTGTCGGAGTAGCCTTCGTAGTTTTCCCGGAAAAGTCCAATGAGCTCCTGGAACAGGATGACGGCGAGAATGACCGGCGTGATGTTTCCGACGAAGATCTGCCACATGGTGCCGACCTTGAACGAGGACACGGCGTTGAGGTGCATGGCGAACTCGTTGGTGCGGCGCAGGATCCAGTCGATTGCGATGATGGTCAGCAGTGCAACCAGGACGATACCGACGTTGTTGGTGAACTTATCGACGATGTCGAGGGTTACCAGACCTGAGGTGGTCGGGAAGGCCAGCAGCGAGATGACGGCCATGGCGCCACCGACGGTGAGGGTGGCCTGGACGCGGCCGAGGTTCAGCTTGTCCTTTACTGCGGAGACAACGACCTCGAGCAGCGACATCAGGGAGGTCACACCGGCGATTGCCAGGGAGAGGAAGAACAGTAGCCCGAAGACCGAACCGATGACCTTTGGCATCTCAGAGATGACCGTCGGGAATGCGATGAAGGCAAGACCAATACCGGAGGTTGCGACCTCGTCAACGGCCTGACCCGACTGCGCTGCCATGAAGCCCAGGGTGGCGAAGACACCGATACCGGCGAGAACCTCGAAGGAGGAGTTTGCGAACGCGGTGACCAGGCCGGAACCGGTGAGGTTCGTGCGTGGCTTCAGGTAGGAGGCGTAGGTCAGCATAATGCCGAAGGCCACGGACAGGGAGAAGAAGATCTGGCCGTAGGCGGCAATCCATACGCTGGAGTCAGTGAGTGCGGACCAGTCTGGGGTGAAGAATGCGTCCAGGCCCTTTGCAGCGCCGTCGAGCGTCAGGGAGTAGATGACCACTGCGACGAAGAGGATGGTCAACAGTGGGATGAAGATAATCGAGACCTTGCCGATGCCCTTGTCCACACCAGCGGCCAGAATGCCGATGACGAGTACCCAGACAATGAGCAGGACGATGGAAATCGAGGGGACGAAGTCCAGAGAGAAGACGCTCTCGGTGTCTACTTGGAGGAAGTCCTTCATGAAGTGGGTCTCGGCATCTGGGCCCCAGCTCTTGCGGATGGACTTCCAGGCGTAGATGAAGGACCACGCGATAATAACGGCGTAGTAGACGGTAATGAAGAAGGCGATACCGACCTGGATCCAACCGATTGGCTCAGCCCAGGGCTTGATGCGACGCATCGACTTCGGTGCGGACCCGCGGAAGCGGTGTCCGATGGCGAAGTCGAGGAAGAGCAGTGGGATACCTGCGGTCAGAAGTGCGACCAGGTAGGGGATAAGGAAAGCGCCACCGCCGGAGTCATACGCGACATAGGGGAAACGCCAGATGTTTCCAAGCCCGACTGCCGAGCCGATGGCGGCGAAAATGAAGGCTGCTCGGGTGGAAAACACCTCCCTTCGCTGAGGGGTAGCGGTCGAGTTGGTTGTGCTCATACCTCTGGAACTCCAATCCTTCATCTTCGGTCACGCGCCCGCGTGGCCGAGGGGAAAATTGGTGAAGTGCATCACCATTACCTAACGAAATCTTAGTATATGAGATGGGTATCTCATTGTATAGTTTCAGTTTTGTAGGGGGTAATGGTTTTGGTGAGGACTGTGGCACAGGGGGGGGGGCAGCTCCAATCAAGCCTCGTAAATAATCACCAGCCATCCACTTTGAGGTATGCAAAAACCCCGCCAGGAAAACCTGACGGGGTTTGTGTCGAATCAGCTAGGCCGACGTGCGCTATTTACTCTGCGCCGCCCTTGGCGATGCGACGGAAGATGATTTCCTTCATGATCTCGTTGGTGCCACCGTAAATGGTCTGGACCTTGGAGTCGAGGTAGTGAGTGGAGATTGGGTACTCGAGCATGAAGCCGTAGCCACCGAACATCTGCAGGCAGCGGGTAACGATGTCCTGCTGCTCCTCGGTGGTCCAGTACTTGGCCATGGAAGCGCCGGTCTCGTCCAGCTGGCCTGCGTTGTGAGCCATAACGGCCTGGTCAACGAAAGCCTGCAGGGCGGTGACGCGGGTGGCGATGTCGGCCAGGTAGTGGCCGTGGACCTGGTGCTGGATGATCGGGCGGCCGAATGCCTCGCGCTCCTGAGCGTATTTGTAAGCCAGGGTCCAGGCGCGGCGGGAAGTTGCGACAGAGCCGCAAGCCAGGGTCAAGCGCTCGTGAGCGAGGTTGGTGCGCAGGTAGCCGAAGGCAGCGCCCTCTTCGCCGAGCAGGTTCTCAGCCGGAACGCGGACGTTGTCGAAGTTGAGCTCAGCGGTGTCCTGAGCCTTCAGGCCGACCTTCTGTAGCGGGCCAGCCTTGGTGAAGCCCTCGAGGTCGGCGTCGACGATGAACATGGAGACACCAGCGCGGCCCTTGGATGGGTCGGTGATAGCTGCGACGAGAGCGAAGTCGGCCATCATGCCGTTGGAGATGAAGATCTTGGTGCCGTTGAGGACGTAGTGGTCGCCGTCCTTCTTGGCGAAGGTGCGCATACCTGCCAGGTCGGAACCTGCGCCCGGTTCGGTCATGGCGAGGCAGCCGATGGTATCGCCGGCGTTCATGGAAGCCAGGTACTTCTGCTTCTGCTCTTCGTTGCCGAACTTAGCCAGGTACGGAGCGACCAGGTCGTTGAGAACGCCGAAGGAAACGACGATGGAGCCACAGTCAGCGTTGGAAAGCTCCTCGTTCAGGACCTGGTTGTAGCGGAAGTCCATCTCTCCGCCGCCGCCGTATGCCTCCGGAGTGGACATACCAATCAGACCGAGCTCGCCGGCCTTCTTGAAGACCTCGCGATCCGGCTGGCCTTCCTTGTGCCAGCGCTCTACGTTCGGGGTGATTTCCTTCTCGACGAAGCCGCGAACCATGTCGCGGAACATGTTGTGCTCTTCTTCGAAGTGAGTACGGGGCAGAAAGTCCTTCATGACATGCTCCTAGAAATATTGTCGTGGAATTTTTGTCTTAAGGCCTTTTCGTACGTCGCAGATAAACGCTGCAGATAAACGCGATGGCCTCGGTTCATCGTCATAGTGACTATGACTGTTGTACCCCATTATGCATGAGTGTGATGAGAGACACTTGTTTTTTTAAAAGTTTTTTCCCGATTGGTGATGTGGAATCGCTTGACGACGGATATTGCGCCCAGCCTTCCCGGAAAACTACCCCCGTTGCGGTTGGGGGTTGCTATTGAATTCGGACTATCGCCGACGGTCGGCAATATTAGGTAATGCTAACCTACAAAGCCAGGTGGATGGCTATTTTTGTCATGTCTGCCAGTCGGGCCGCTGGGACTTTGGGTGGAGAGTGTAAGCGTTTGAGATGGCCGTCATGGGGGTGATTAACGAAACATTCTCGTTTTCTTATTTCCATTAGTGCTGGTGGTCGTTAGTATGAGCATCAGGTGGAGACCGGTTCCCTTGATTATCCGAGCTTCTTCCACTGCAGTCATAGCAACCTCCAATTGCACTCGAAAAAATGACGCGACCCGTGCGCCGTCCCTGTGGAATGGACAGCGAGCAGGTCGCGTCATTTTTTTATTGCTGCGATTAGGCGCTAGTCGGGGGTTAAGTAAAGAAAAGTGTGTCTTTTCCGGGCGTGTTGCGGTTATTTGATCCAGCCTTTTTGGATGCCGAGGTTG